>PCCF01000048.1 GCA_002731945.1 Rhodobiaceae bacterium
AATTGCTATGGATTATTGGTCACCTTTTCAATTTACTTCTTTTAGATTTATAATCGGTGCAGCTTTCTTATCTCTTCTAATACCAAAATTTCAAAATTCCGTTGAAAATAAAAGAGAATTTTTCCTCTTTGGAGTTTCACTGGGGTTTTTCCTGGGTTTTGCCGCTTTCTTTCAACAACTGGGAATAGTTTTTACAACCGCAACAAATGCAGGATTCTTTACTAGCTTATACGTTCCTATGGTTCCTTTTATTGGTCTATTTATTGGTTTGTTCCCTCATTGGTCAATTTGGATAGGAATTGTATTGTGTTTAATAGGATCCATTTTTTTAGGAATACCAGTAGGTGAATTTAAATTAGATAACATTAATGTGGGTGATCTGTGGGTTATATTAGGTGCCTTCTTTTGGGCATGCCATGTTCAATTACTAGCAGAGAGTGTAAAGAGATTTCCGATAATTATCTTAGCTGTTTGTCAATTTCTCTCAGCAGGAATTATTTTGGGTCTGGTAGGTATCTTTTACGAAGGGGGAAACTTTATTGTACTACCTAATTTAAATGACCATTTATCGTTAGTGACGCTTTTATATTGTTCTGTTGGTTCGGTATGTATTGCTTTTGTTTTGCAAATGATAGGTCAACGTTTTTCACCTCCGAGCCAAGCTGCAATAGTCATGAGCATGGAGGCAGTTTTTGCGGCATTTTTTGGATGGCTAATCTTAGCCGAGTTTTTAAATTTAAGATCCTTTTTTGGGGCCTCATTCATTCTTTTTGGAATTCTTGTTTCCCAATTAGCTCCTAATTATCTTAAAAAAATTCAAAATTAGCTGGTTAATAAAAAAACTGCTTCTTCTGCAATGACGTTTTCTATTGCTCTTGGTTTTTCTTTGAAGGTTTTTATTTTTTTTGAGTTAAAAGTAATGGTTTTTTTTATATTAATTTTTAATTCATCGCATAAATTTACAAAGTCAGCAATAGTGCATAAATGAATATTTTGCGTTTCATACCAGTTCTCATTTAAACGTTTTGTAATAGGCATCTTTCCTGTTAAAAATAAATTTAATCTGACTTCCCAGAAACCAAAATTTGGTAAAGAAACTATTGTTTCTCTTCCTATTCTTATCAATTCGGACAAAACTTCTTTAGGTTTGCCAGTTGCTTGTATTGTTTGACTCAAAATTACACAATCAAAAGATTTGTTTGGGTATAAACTAAGATCCTTGGCCGCATCTCCTTGGATAACCGATAATCCTTTTGCCACACATTTATTAACCCGGTCTTGCCGAATTTCTAAACCTTGTCCTATTACTTCTTTGTCTTTTTTTAAATATTCTAGAAGTTCTCCATCCCCACAACCAACATCAAGTACTCTGCTTCCTTGATTAACTAGAGAAACTATTGAACTTAAATCTTTTCTATAATTGTTCATAGCTCAACCTAAAGATGAATACACAGAGCTTAAGAAGCCGTCTAAAGTTTTGTCAAATTGAGGTTCTTCAAGAAGAAAAGCATCATGTCCTTTGTCGGAATCGATGTCGACAAAACTCACATCTGCTCCTGCAGCGCTTAAGGCTCTTACAATCATAAGATTTTCAGATGTGGGATATAACCAATCTCCTGTGAAAGAGACAACTAAGAAACGGTTTCGTGTTCCCTTAAAGATTTCAGTGAGATTTTTTTTATGCGTTATTTCTAAATCAAAATAATCCATTGCCCTGGTGATATATAGATAAGAATTGGCATCAAACCTATCTACAAATGTTAGCCCTTGATGTCTCAAATAACTTTCTATTTGAAAATCAGCATCGAATCCGAAACCCAAATCTTTTTTATCTTGCAGTTTTCTTCCAAATTTCTTTGTTAAAGAAGCCTCTGATAAGTAAGTCACATGCGCTGTCATTCTCGCTATTGACAACCCTTTGGTCGGACTTACTCCGGTTTCGCTATAATTTCCACCTTTCCAATCGGGATCAGCCATTATTGCTTGGCGCCCTAATTCATGAAAAGCGATATTTTGTGCAGTATGTCTCGAAGATGTCGCAACAGGTATAGCCGATACTAATTTTTTAGGATACGATGCTGCCCATTCTAAAACCTGCATACCACCCATTGATCCGCCTATTACAGCAAGTATCCTGTCTATACCAAGATGTTCTATTAATCTTAATTGTGCATTGACTATGTCAGCAATGGTTATTACAGGAAAATCTAAGGAAAAAGTTTTTCCATTCTCAGGATTAATGGAGGAAGGTCCAGTAGATCCCATACATCCTCCCAACACATTTGCACAAACTACAAAATACCTATCTGTGTTGATAGGTTTTTCTGGGCCAACCATTCTATTCCACCAACCTCCCTTGCCTGTAATTGGGTGTTTGCTTGCAACAAATTGATCCCCTGAAAGGGCATGGCAAATTAATATGGTATTACTTTTATTTTTATCTAGTTTTCCATATGTTTCATAAGCTATTTGGTGTTCATTAATCTTTTGACCGCTTTCCAGAACTAAGGGATTTGGATCGTTATAATATGAACATAATATTTTATTTTGGTCAGTTCTCATAACGATCCTTATCAACCTTTTCAGTAAATTCTAATACTGTTTTCTGTAAAGTAAAATATTAGAATCTCCAGCCATAACCTATACTGAGCGCCAAAGGATCAAGATCAACTTTTGCTGTAGCAGTTCCTGCATCTCCAGCGTCGACAAATACATCAGTAGATAAAGAATATTTTTTGATATCAATGTTGAAGTAATTGTTTTCACTTAAGACATAATCAAAACCAAAATTTATGGCAAAACCAGTATTATCATGGTAAGTCACATTAGCAACAGCTCCAGGGTTAACGTCATAGAAGAAAGAATAGTTTATGCCCGCTCCTATATAGGGTAGGAAATTATTTGAACTGTTAAAATGGTATTGAAGAGTTACGGTTGTGGGTATTACTCCGACTGAACCTAGATCCACATCTCCAAGAGCAGTACCTATTGCAGCGGCATTATGCTTAGTCGTACCAAGAATAGTATCAATAGCTATATTGTCAGTGAAGAAATATCTAAATTCCAATAAAGGAATTGTATCATCATCTACTTTTGCTTCGCCTCCAATAGAGACTGTTGAGTCTTCATCGGTAAATAAATGCAATACCTTGGCACCTATTAAAAATTTTCCAGCAGCTTTAAATTTTTCTACTCCTTGAGCATTTACCTCTGCGGTTAAAAAATTGTAACCAGACAAAGAAATAAATGCACTAAGTAATACAAATACAAAAGAAAGCTTTTTTACTTGTGTAATAATTGAATTTTTCATTTTCCCTCTCTTTAGTGCTTTTGGTAAATTCCAGGGTGCACAATCTGAAAATCAAATACCCAGCTCATAAAGAGAGCTAACCATGTGAAACAAGACTTAAAAGCCTCTAGCATTTTAGATGTAAATGGGACCGTTTTTTTGCCTTTTGGCCACATTGTATAACCACCTTCGCTCGGTTTGCAGGTTGGCGGGGATAATCCCTCTCTAAATGCTGTTTCCTTAGTATATTAGAAATAAATTAATTGCAAATTAAATATACTTGGATTTATTAAGCCATATTGTGTTATTTAACATCTATTTCAACTTTGAGGATAAAATTTGAATAAGGAATTAGATAATTTAAGGCGATCAATAGACAATATAGACGATGATTTACAAAGACTCATTGTCCAACGTGCTCGCATAGTTAAAGAAATAGCAAAAATAAAATCTACCAGTGGAGTATCAATCCTCAGACCAGGAAGGGAAATTGATCTCTTATATAGATTATTAAATAAAGATATTGCTCCTTTAAAAAGCATAGAATTTGTCAATATTTGGCGTGAAATTATAAGCACCATTACCAGTTCCGTTCAATCTGCTTTTGCTGTTAGTGTAGCAGCACCTGCTGACAGTGAATTGGCAGAAGAAACAAGAAATTATTATGGCTCAATGATAGAAAAAACTTTTAATCATCAAATTGTTGATACTTTGAATGAAGTTTCTAAGAACAATAATTTAATTGGAGTTTTGCCATTTAACGATAATTGGTGGTCAGAAGATTTTCCAGAGAATTTGAATATTTTTGCAGTTTTACCTTTTTATATCAAAAAACCGGTGGGTTTTTTGGTAGGACAAGTTCAAAATGAACGGTCAATCAATAACAAAACAGTTGTTGTTGTGCCAAAAAGTGAATATAAGATTTCGAAATCAAAATATAATTTAGAGAATCTTGCATCAAATGAGCATTCTACCCTCTGTTTGGTCGAAGGGTATTTTGATAATTTTGATGAGATAAATTCTAAAATTTTAGGAAAATTTGGATATATAGATTTTGACGGTGAAGATAATGAGTAGTCCCAAGCCAAATGATCATTTAAATATTATTCAGCCCTACAAAGGGGGTAAGCGAAGTGTGCCCGGGGTAGAAAAGGTTTACAAATTATCTGCAAATGAAAATCCTTTCGGTGCAAGTAATTCAGCAATGAAAGTATTCAAAGAATCTTTCAAAGATTTGGGCTTTTATCCTGACTCATCTAACTCAGATTTGGTCAAAGCATTGGGTGATTACTATGGTCTTGAAGGAAATAGAATTATTTGTGGCTGCGGATCAGATGAAATTCTACATTTATTAGCACGAATCTATCTCGATAAAGGTGATGAAGCAATTGTTTTTGAAAACGCTTTTGCACTATATCCTTTGGCGATACAGTCAACTGGAGCTACTGTTGTAAGAGCGAAGGAAAACAACTTTAAACCCGAGATTGATACGATTTTATCTAATATTACTGATAATACTAAAGCAATCTTTATTGCAAATCCAAATAATCCTACAGGCAGTATACTGACTATTGATGAAATAACAGAACTCCATTCAGAAATACCCACCAATATATTAATGGTTGTTGATGCAGCTTATGCCGAATATGTTAGAAATCAGAATTATGATGTGGGTTTTGGTTTGGCAAAAAGAAATGAAAATATCGTTGTAACTAGGACTTTTTCTAAGGTGTACGGATTAGCAGGATTACGTGTTGGCTGGGCATATTGTCCAAAAGAAATCAAGGATATGCTTTATAGGATGAAGATTCCATTTTCAGTAAATGTGGCTGCTCAGAAGACAGCGATACAGGCTCTTAAAGATCAGGACCACATAAATTTTTCTACCAAGCATAACGGTCTGTGGCTTCCAAAATTAAGTGAGTCTCTTTCTCATTTGGGCTTTGTAGTGTTGCCTAGTGAATGTAATTTTATTCTTATGCAGTGTCCTGAAAGTTTAGGGTTTTCTGCAAGTCATATCTATGAACTTCTTTCCTCAAAAGGGCTTATTCTTAGACAGATGGATGAATACGGATTACCAGATTTTCTACGCCTTACAATAGGATCGGAGGAGGCTAACAATCTGGTTTTGTCTTTACTTGAGGATTTAATAAGTTAGCTATGAAGCACTCAATTAAAAAAATTACAATTATTGGATTAGGTTTGATTGGAGGTTCAATAGGTTTAGCGTTGAAAAGAGCTGGCAATACAGCACAGTTGATTGGAGTTGCACGTAGCCAAAAAACTCTGGACATTGCCTTGGAAAGAAATTTAGTAGAAAGAGTAGAAATAGATATTGTAAAATCTGTAGAGGATGCTGACTTGGTTATACTTGCTACTCCTCTTTCAAGCTTTAAAAAAATTATACTCGAAGTTTCTCATAATTTAAAACCCGGTTGTATAGTTACCGATACAGGCTCTTCGAAACTAAAAGTTATTGAAGAGCTTTCAAATGTTATTCCAATGGGAGTAAGTTTTATTCCGGGACATCCTATTGCTGGAACCGAATTATCTGGACCAGAGGCAGGATTTGCCGAATTATTTGACGATAGATGGTGTGTTCTTACGCCGACTGAAGATACGAACAAAGACGCTCTTAATTCAATAAGATTGTTTTGGGAAGAATTGGGATCAAAAGTTGAAATTATGAATCCTGAACATCATGATAGGGTGCTCGCCATAACAAGTCACATTCCTCATCTAATAGCATATAATATTGTAGGAACGGCGAATGATTTGGCTAATGTAACCAACAAGGAGGTTGTTAAATATTCGGCAGGTGGTTTTAGAGATTTTACTAGAATTGCCGCCTCTGACCCTAAAATGTGGAGAGATATTTTTCTTTATAATGACGAGGCAGTTTTAGAAATGCTGTCATTTTTTTCGAAAGACTTAATGAAATTAAAAAAAGCTATAGAGGAAAAAGATTCAGACCTGCTCCAAACTTTCTTTGAAAATACAAGAGAGGTTAGAAAAAATATTATTGATGCTGGTCAGGAAGTGTCTGACATTGATTTTGGAAGACTTAAAAAATAAATCACTTAATTTTTGGTGCTGGTCCTATTGGTACTGGCCCTATAAGGGAGATGCCCCTATCAAAACTGACAGTTATATTTCCATTAATTAACAAAAGATTTATTATTGGGTTCTCGGCAACATCTATATTAAAAATTTTAAACATATTTCTGATATCTTCTGGATTTGTAAAATTGAAATTTAATTTACCTTTTAAGTACCCCCTTCTATCTGAGGATAACATTCCATCAACTATTATAGGAGACTTGCTAACTGAAATTTCTGAGTAAATGATTAATTTTACATTACTATCTATAGTTATCTGAGAATTTATTTTTTGAAGTGCTAATGTATAGCCTTTTATATTATCCTTTAAAATGGGCTTATCTGAAAACATACGAATTTCGTAATTGGCATCTTTTTGTTGTTGAAAGTCCAAGGTAGTTTGATTACTCATGAAAATAAGTGATAATCCATTTAAAAAACCTATAGTAATTGGTTTATGGGTTTCCAGTCTGATTTGGTCAAATCTCCATGATAAGGATTTAACACTCAAATAGTCAGTCGATATATATTGTTTTGATTTCAAAACAATATTTTTGGCATCAATAATGAAATAAAATGGGAAACCACCTACGGAAATTTTTTCTATGGATATATTATTAGATTGTTCTATTTTTTTCTGAATATAATATGATCCGACGTACCAGTAACCTATCCATCCTAGAACACCAATCGTGATTATTATGATAGGCAGTAAGATACCCAAAGGAATTTTGCTAAATTTCATTTTATTGTCTCAAGAGTTTTTGAGTTTCTGTTTCAATAGAGTTTTCTAAAATGGAAAAGAATTCTTTTTTATTATACCCTGGTTCGATAATTTTAAGAAATTTCACGGTTACTTTGCCTTTTTGTTTTTTGTATCCTTTTGTTTCCCAAAATAATCCGGAATTTAATGCTACGGGAACACAAGGAATGCCAAGGTATTTATATAAAGCAAAAGCACCTGATTTATATTCTCCTCTCAGACCCACTTTTATTCTTGTTCCCTCAGGGAAAATTACAATTGGTCGTTTATCTTTGGCACAACTCCTTGCTTGATTAATCAAATGTCTTGTCGCTGTTGCATGACCTTTTCTGTCTAACCAAATCATTTTTGCCTTCATGGCAAGCCAGCCGTAAGCTGGGATATAAATCAGAATTTTTTTTAAAACCATAGACGCATCTTTAAAGAAGGCAGTAAAAAAAATTGTATCCCAGGCTGACTGATGTTTTGAAGCAATGATAAATGGCCCCGCAGGTATATTTTCTGATCCTATAACTTGCCAGTCTAAGCCATCTATTTTTCTAAACATGCGCAACATTCCAATTGACCAAAGATGAATGAGATTTACCGAATATTTTCTTGGCAGAATAAGTAAAGGTATCCCGGCAATAGCAACAACTGCGGTTGTAAAAAAGAAAATAAAAACTGAAATGTTGGAAGTGAAAGTCTTAATAATTTTTCTCCTAAACAATTATATATTTTAATCTAATAACAGTATATCTGAGATATTCGAGTATTATTGTTTTGTAATTCCTCGGGTTATACCATTTGTAATGCATTTTTGTGATTATAGGCCAAGGTATAATATCAATATCAGGCGCATTATTATGAAATTCTATAATGCTTCTTGGCATATGCTCAAGTGATGTCACTAATAAAGCTTTTGAATGGCCATGACTAATCATCCAGGCCGAAGTTTCTTCAGCATTTGATTTTGTATCTTTAGACTTTTTACCTAAAAAAACGCAACAAGAAAAAAGATAAGCACGCCTTTTGTCATTTTTTGGATTAACAATTCTAGAGATATCGGATCTTTTCACACCAGGGTTTACTCCCGAAATGAACATTACTTTTGCATGACCTTTTTCTAATAAGTCAAATCCATTAGTTATTCTGTTAGGCCCGCCCGTTAGAACAATTACTGTCTCTCGGTAAATTTTTGACCTTAGATTTGATTGGCTAGATAAACATATCCTTACAAAATCTGTGAAAGTAAAAAGACATAAGAAAAAAACAAAAAGGGTTATTATTCTCAAATTTCTTTTTAGTTTCATTTTTTTGGTCTCTTCTATAACCACTAAATAAGAATTTTAGTACTACTATTGTTATATTATATCTTTTGATATTAAATTGAGTTTAGAATAAAAAAAATCAAAAACTTTTTAGGTTTACATTATGTTTTATCTTTCAATTATACTCTCCTTTTTATTTTCGGTTTTATTTACCGGCACTCTTTGTATTTTTATCAATCTTTCTTCAAATATTTTATGGTTAAATTCACAAGGATTTGACGGTTTGTTAGGAATATTTCCTTCTTCTTTGATCCACGATATTGCTAACGGACTTTTGTTTTATCAGGTAGTAGGTATAGCTCTAACTCTAGGTTTTGTAATAGCGGGAATCTTGAGAATATTTTTACCTCTCCGCAGAGATTTTTCCTACGGTTTGGCTGGTCTAACAGCCATTTTAGTAATGCTGATTGGTGTAAGAATTCCTTTCTATGGAGCGGCACTAATTGCTGGTGCTAGATCGAGTCTTGGATTTATCTTATTTTTATTATCTGGTTTTTTAGGGGGTTACATTTTTGGAAAATTAGTTTCTTTAGCAAATGACAAATTTAGAACAAGAGGTAGCAATGTTTAAGGTTAAAAAAGTTTATCTATTCTTTTTATTATTTGTTTTTATTTTCGAGACATCTTTTGCAGCACAAAATAAAGATTACAAAGTTAGATTAATTACAAAAGGACTTCATCACCCCTGGAGCTCAGCATTTTTGCCAAATGGAGATATTCTCATAACAGAGTTGTCTGGGAAACTAAAA
>PCCF01000049.1 GCA_002731945.1 Rhodobiaceae bacterium
TTTAGGTCTCTTGCATTTGGAAATTATTAGAGAAAGGATTGAAAGAGAGTTTGATATAGGTTTAATTACTACCGCACCAAGTGTTGTCTATAAAATACATTTAACAAATAACAAAATTATTGATCTCCATAATCCTGCTGATTTGCCAGACGTTACAACTATCAAATATATCGAGGAGCCATGGATAAAAGCTACAATCTTAGTACCTGATGAATATTTGGGCTCAATACTAAAATTATGCGAAGAAAGAAGAGGTAGCCAAACAGAACTAACCTATGTAGGCGGAAGGGCTATGGTTGAGTATAATCTTCCTTTAAATGAAGTAGTTTTTGATTTTTATGATCGATTAAAATCCGTTTCAAGTGGATATGCTAGCTTCGATTGGCAATTTGAAAGTTATAAAAAAGAAAAATTGGTAAAAATTTCTGTACTTGTTAATCAGGAATCTGTGGATGCACTATCCATGATTGTTCATTCTGAACGATCGGCGTCGAGAGGAAGATCTATGTGCAAAAGACTTAAAGATCTTATTCCACGTCATCAATTTAAAATTCCTGTTCAAGCTGCTATAGGTGGAAAAATTATTGCAAGAGAAACAATTCCTCCTTTCCGAAAAGATGTTACTGCTAAGCTTTATGGAGGGGATGTTACAAGAAAAATGAAGCTCTTAGAGAAACAAAAAAAGGGTAAAAAAAAGATGAGAGAATTTGGTCAAGTGAATATTCCTCAAGAAGCGTTTATTTCAGCTCTTAAATTCGATGATGATTAATTTAAAATTAAAAAAATGGAGGGGTGGCCGAGTGGTCGAAGGCGCACGCTTGGAAAGCGTGTAGGCGGGCAACTGTCTCGCGGGTTCGAATCCCGCTCCCTCCGCCATTTATTCCAACAAAATCTTCATCATTTCTCGAGCAAATGTTATAGAGGATTGTTTAACTAATTCACGGTCAGTCTCATCACCGACCTCGTATGTTACTGCAGGCACTTGGAATTTTGTAAAAATATAATTTTTTGAAACACCATTATTTTCACTTAGACGAGGATCTACCGAAAATTGGTAATCCTCTAATAACTCTTTTGATCTGGATAACCAGGTTTTCGTAAAATTGGGTAACTTAGATATTTCACTTTCGTGTTGAATATAGAACCTGTTATAAAATGTAGAATGGAAATCCAAGAAAAGAATTAATTGATCAGTGCTATAAAATTTTTCTAACTCAACTTCAATTGCCTTAGTTTCTGGTTGAGTAAAAAACCCCCAATCACGATTAAGGTCTTTTTTACCTTTATTATGTCTCCAATGACCATTCTCAACTCCGTCCGGATTTAAGAATGGTAATATTAATATATTGTAATTGTCTAAAAATTTTTGCGAAAGTTCTCCTTGAGAAAAAATTGAAGTAACAAAACTCGTGAGGGCAATAGCACCACTCACTTCAGGAGGGTGTTGGCGTCCAACTAAGAGAATATATGGGTTTTCCCTATATTTTATAGCCTCTAATTTAATTATCTCCCTACCTTGTAAAGAATGACCAATTACTGATTTTTTTAATTTGTAAGAAGAATCAAAACTATCGATCCAATTATTGTACCAATTATAGGCAATTACTTCTTGTGCCGAAACATATACGGGTAAATTTGATGGCTTGAAAGAGATGACAACTTTTTTATTATCTTCTAATATTTTAATATTGCTTGCAGAAATTCTTTTCCAATCAACTAAGTCAAAACTTTTTTTTGGATTATATCTATGCTTACTTTCAGTGTAGTACAATTCCACAAAAATTTTTTCATTATGCGAGCTCTTCCTAAAAGCAAACCAAGGACTAGGATTTTTTACTTCTTCATCTTCGGGAGAAATATAGAGACGTATATAGTCTTTATTTATTACTTCACATTTACTTTGGGATCCTGAAGAAAAATTTGAATCAATAGAGAATAAGGCTGTAGAACAATTATAAGATTCTTTACCCGATGAGAAAGTAGTAAAGAAAAGAAAAAACAAAAAAAACGAAAAGATAATTTTTACTAAATAATACATTGTCTAAATTATAACGATAAAACTAGCGTTAATAAAATCTTAATAATAAAGATTTTTTTGATTTAATCATTATCGTTAAAAACGATACTATCGTTATAATGGAAAGAATCAGAAAGGAAGAGTTTTATAAAAAATGGAATTTGATCAATTTTTACATAAGATAAGGACTCTAACGGAGAAAATCTTTATTCCGAACGAACATCTTTTGGAAGAAAATAATGATGTTCCAGAAAGCATTATGGACGAAATTAAGAATTCGGGTCTATTTGCCATTTCAATTCCTGTCGAGTACGGCGGTCTTGATTATAATATGGAACAGCAGGTCCTCTTAACTTTTGAATTTACAAAAGCGTCTGCAGTTTATAGATCAAGATTCTCAACAACAATAGGTTTGTGTTCACAAGCTATACTTGACTTTGGAACTCCCAAACAAAAAGAAATGTATCTACCTGGAATGGCCGAAGGTGAAATTATAGGTTCTTTTGCATTAACAGAGCCAGAAGCTGGGAGCGACGCTGCATCTATAAAGACGATCGCAGTTAAAAAAAATGATTTTTATATATTAAATGGAACAAAAAAATATATAACCAATGCACCGAATGCAGATCTTTTTTTAGTTATGGCAAGAACAGATCCCAAAGCAAAGGGTAGTAAAGGTATTTCTTCTTTTCTTGTCGACGCAAAAAGTGAGGGAATTAAAGTCGGCAAGGTTCCGGAAATGTTAGGCCATAGAGGATCAGCTTCTCCAGAGGTCTATTTCAATAATTGTAAAGTTAACGCAGACAGTCTTCTAGGGGATAAAGAAGGGGGAGGTCTAAAACCGGCCTTACGAGGTATTAATCATGCAAGGCTTCATGTTGCAGCTACTTGTGTTGGACAAGCAATAAGACTGATTGAAGAATCTGTTAAATTTTCTAATTCACGAATCCAATTTGAAACACCAATAGCGGAAATGCCTGCAATTCAAAATATGATTGCAGATAGTTATTCCGAAATGTTAGCATCAAAAGCTATGACACTTGAAGCCGCGAGAAAATTTGACTCAGGTTCAATCCCAGAAACAGAAATTGCCGCAGCAAAATATTTTTCCTCTGAAATGGTCTCTCGTGTAGCTGATCGGTCCTTACAAATAATGGGGGGGGCAGGATATCTTGAAGGTAACCCTATTACTCGTCTTTTCCGAGATACAAGACTATTCAGACTTTATGAGGGAACTTCACAGATCCAACAAAGAAATATAGCTCGCAATATCATAAAAGAACTAGAGTAAAGAAATCTTATGAATGCTTTCAACAATATAATAGAAGCGATTGGTAATACTCCTTTGATAAAATTAATAGGACCCTCTCAAGCAACAGGTTGTGAAATTTATGGAAAAGCCGAATTTCTTAATCCTGGTCAATCCGTGAAAGATAGAGCGGCTCTTTACATAATTCGCGATGCAGAAAAAAAGGGATTACTAAAAAAAGGAGGAACTATTGTAGAAGGAACAGCTGGTAACACGGGCATAGGTTTATCAATAATAGGTAATTCCTTGGGATATAAAACCGTTATCGTTATTCCTGAAACTCAAACCCAAGAGAAGAAAGATGCCATCAAGTTTACTGGGGCCGAACTTATTGAAGTCCCTGCAGTTCCTTATTCTGATGAAAATAATTACATAAAATATTCGGGTCGCTTGGCTAAAGAATTGGATAAGAAGCTTGAAAATGGCGCTTTTTGGGCTAATCAATTTGATAACACAGCCAACAAAAATGCTCATTTCGAGTCTACAGGACCAGAAATTTGGGAACAAACTGATGGAAAAGTTGATGGCTTCATATGTGCTATAGGAACCGGAGGAACATTATCCGGCATTAGTACGTTTCTTAAATCAAAGAAAAAAAATATTCAAATTGGTTTAGCTGATCCATATGGGGCATCAATGTACAATTATTTTAAGAACGGAGAATTAAAAGCTGAAGGAGATTCAATTACTGAAGGAATTGGACAAGGCAGAATTACAAAAAATGTTGAGGGCTCAATAATAGACTATCCCTATTTAATAGAAGATGCTGCAGCCCTTAAAATTTTATATGATCTGATAGAAAAAGAAGGTTTATTCTTAGGTTTATCCTCAGGTATAAACATTTGTGGGGCTATGAGACTTGCAAAGGATATTGGTAAAGGAAAAATTATCATAACAATTTTGTGTGATCTTGCAGACCGATATAAAGCTAAAATGTTTAATTACGATTTCCTCAAAACGAACAATCTTCCTATACCGAAGTGGTTAAAAAATGTTTGAAAAAATAAAAAATTTTTGTAAGCGCTATTTATGGCTTTGGATTTTTTATCAAGCCACTAAAGGGATAATAACTACTTCACTTATATGGGTTCCTTTGATTTACTATTATTTCATTCAGTAGGTGATAAAATGTTACAACAAGCAATAGATTTTAAAGAAGAAAGTGATGCTCTTTTCAACCTCCTTAAGGATCAAGAAAGGGAAACTTTTCAAAAAAAGACTCAATTTAAGGATTGGACTATTGATAACGTGTTACATCATCTTCATGTTTGGAATGTTGCCGCTGATATGTCTTTAGTGAGTGACGAAAAAATCATGAAATTTTTAGAAGATTTTTTTAACGCAGTAAACAAAGGCTACAACCCCAGACAATATGAAAAAGAATTATCCAACGATAAAACAGGTAAGAATCTATTGTATCATTGGAAAGAATCTTATGAAAAAATGACAGAAAATTTTAAAAATTCAGATCCAAAAAAAAGAGTGAAATGGGCTGGACCAGATATGAGTGTAATATCAAGTATTACCGCCCGTTTGATGGAAACTTGGTCCCATGGACAAGAAGTTTATGACATGATTGGTGTTAAAAGAGTAGACACAGACAGAATAAAGAATGTTGTGATTATAGGAATAAATACCTTCGGTTGGACTTTTATTAACAGATCCCAAGATGTGCCAGGGGAAGTTCCGAATATAATCCTTAAATCCCCGTCGGGCGAAATATGGGAGTGGAACCCAGAAAACAAAGAAAATAAAATTCTTGGAGATGCTACCGATTTTTGTCAGGTTGTCACTCAGGTAAGAAATATTGATGATACAAATCTTATAGTTGAAGGAGAAGTAGCACAAATTTGGATGTCTATAGCTCAATGTTTTGCAGGACAGCCAGAGAATCCTCCATTGAAAGGAACGCGATTTACTCATAATGGATAGACTTGAAAATTTAGCTAAAAAAGCGTCAGGAATTCTAATAGAAAATAATCAAACAATTTCTGTGGCCGAATCTTCATCTGGTGGTTTAATATCCTCTGCTTTATTAGCTCAGCCCGGTGCCTCAAAATATTATTTAGGGGGTCAGGTTATTTATACTGCCGCATCAATCCGAGTATTATCAGGAATGAGGATTCGTGATCTTAAAGAAAAAAAAATTAGATCAAGTAGTGAGCCTTTTGCTCTTTTGATGGCAGAGAAAGTTTGTGAGATTTATGGGTCGAATTGGGGTATTGGAGAAACAGGTGCTGCTGGCCCTACAGGTAATGGTTATGGCGATCCACCCGGTTATTCTTGTTTAGCAGTTTATGGGGAAAGAGAAACATCTACTCACATACTAACTAACTCAAATAACAGAAGAGAAAATATGGAGGCATTTGCCTTAGCTGCTTTGGATTTATTTATAACAAATTTTTAAATTATTATTTTGGAGCTCTTTTAGCCAGAATTCTTTGAAGAGTTCTTCTGTGCATTTTTAAACGACGAGCAGTTTCTGAAACATTTTTGTTACATAATTCATATACCCTTAATATATGTTCCCACCGAACTCTATTTGCGCTCATAGGTTCATCTGGGGGAGGTGTTTTCTTGTCTCCGTAGGTAAACAAAGATGAGAAAATATCCTCAATTGTAGCAGGCTTTGAAAGATAATCTATTGCTCCAATTTTTATTGCAGAAACTGCGTTGGCAATATTTCCAAAGCCTGTAAGTATAATAGATCTAGAATTTGGGTTTACTTTTCGAAGCTCAAGGACAACTTCTAATCCATCGCCATCATCGAGGCGAAGATCGATCACTCCAAAATCAAAGCTCTCTCGTGAAAGAATATCAAAGGCTTCTGTGACCGATTTAGCTTCATGAACGTGTAATCCTCGTCTAGACATTGCCCTGGAGAGTTGATTAAGCCATACGGTATCATCGTCAACTATTAGTATTTTTTTATCCTTATATAATTTATTCATTACTACTTCTCATGAAATATTTTTATGTTTTTTTACTCCACTCTTTTTTGGGAATTAACAAAGATACTACAGCCCCATTTTCCGGTTTTGCTTTATTATAAATCTCAACTCTTATACCCAATCTTTCAAAAAGGGTCTTGGAAATAAAAAAACCAAGACCTAAACCTTTTTCCTTTAAACCATCGTTAGAGCGGGAGGAAATATAAGGATCTCCTAGCCTATTCATTATATCGTTGGGAAAACCTTCACCGTCATCTTCGATCTTTAAGTGAATCTGGCCTTCTTTCTCATCAACGCTTAAAAGAACTAAATTTTTTGCAAATTCCGCTGCGTTTTCAATAATATTAGAAAGACCGAGGAGCAACTCCGATCGCCTTTCTATTAGGTAAAAGCGTAAGTTGTCATTTTCACTGCTAAATACTATCTTCGCATTTATTTCCTTAACCTTGATTAACTCGCTTAGCTCCTCTAATAGAGCGTGCAATTCTATTTTGTTAACAATATCATCGTCTAAAGAAGATTCTTCTCCAAGAGAACTTAAAATATTTTTGCATTTATTAATCTCTTGCGAAAGAACTTCCAAATCTTCTTTTCCCTCTTTACTAATTTTTTCGTTTTTCATCAATTCACTTGCAATTAAATTGATGGTACCTAAAGGGGTTCCTAACTGATGTGCCGCTGCAGCGGCCAATCCGTCTAAAGATGAAAGGTTTTGTTCGTTTGAAAGAAGTTCTTCTGTAACATTTAAGGCTCCAGCAACTTCACGTGATTCTCTTGTTAAACTGCCCATATATGCTGAAAGAAATAATATTGTTACCAGCAAAGAAATCCAAATTCCTATGATCAATATTGGTGGATTCACTAGGTAAGTCATGTCTTCTTGTATAAGAGGATAATGAAAAAAACCCAACACAGATATTAACGCCAGAGTGATAACTATTAAGATTGATGTAGATCTTAATGGAAGATTAGAAATAGAAATAGCTATAGGAACTATAAATAACATAACGAAAGGATTTGATAATCCGCCAGTAAAATAAACGAGCAAAGCTAGCTGAAAAATATCAGCACATATAACAATCGTTGTTGCGGTCTCACTTAATCTATGGTGCCAGGGATACCTTGGATATAAAAGTATATTCGATGCTGCTAATGCAAAAATGGTTAAATAGACTTCAAACCACGGAAGGTTGAAATTTAGAATCCCACCTACCACTGAACATGTTAAAATTTGTCCAAAAACAGCTATCCAACGCAAGTAAACAATTGTCCGAACCCTAACGCCTAATTCTAAATTCGGAGAATATTTTCTTTCGCTAGTCATTTCTCAATTAAAGAAACATTAATTAACATTATTTAATTCTAAAAGCCCCTTTACCGTCCTGATAGTTTCATCGGGATCAATGACCTTAATAGTAGTCATTCCAAGTGACCTAGCAGGTTTTAAATTTATTCCTAGATCATCAAGATAAATACACTCCTCTGGATCAACTTTTAAGGCCCGATAAGACATTTTATAAATTTCAGGATTTGGTTTTCTTATACCAATCTTGGAGGATTCAATTATGTGATCAAACAAAAGCATAGCATTCTTTGATTCATTATTGTTTGAATTTTTTTCAAGATCTTTTTCTAAAGGTCTTATATTGTTGGTAATACATCCTAATTTATACTTTCCTTTTAACTCTTTTAGAAATTCAACCATATTTGGTCTTACAGATCCAGAGAGCAATTTTACCACTTCCTTGCCTTTTACGTTGTATCCTTTTTTTTGTACCTCTTCTAAAAAAAGCCCATCAAACTCATCTAGACTTATTTGATTGCTTTCAAATTTTGCCCAGGCATTAGAATCGGAATTCTCGGAATTCACAGTTCTAATTAAATCCTTGGGCAAATTGTTTTGTTTTTCGAAAATATTAAATGATTCAAAAGGGCTAGAGGTAATTACGCCACCAAAATCCCAAATTATTGCTTTATATTTCATTATTATTTAATCCTTTGGAAACCATAGCTCTCATTGAAAAAACAAGCTAGAGTAGAATATCAAAATATGGAGGAACATATGCAAGAGGAACCTATTACACCAGAAAATAATGAGATATTGTATATGGAGAAAGATAATATAGTAACTCTTACACTCAACAGACCAGATAGACTTAACGCTTACACCGAAAATATTTATATGGGTCTACGGGAAGGTATAAATAGGGCCTCACAAAAACAAGATATAAACGCCATAGTTATAACAGGCGCAGGTAGAGGTTTTTGTGCGGGGGCGGATATGGATAACCTAAAAAAAACAAATTCTGGCAGTACTATAACCCCAAAAAGCAAACAAGAAGATCAATTGCCATCTGAGAATCTTGGCCCCTCTATTGCCGAACACTATAAAACCCGCTTTGGCTTTCTGGCTCTTTGTAGAAAACCAATAATAGCTGCGATAAATGGTCCTTGCGCCGGAATAGGTCTTGTAATGACATTATTTTGTGATCTAAGATTTGCTGCAGCAGGTTCGAAGTTTACGACTGCTTTTGCTAAACGCGGCCTTGTAGCTGAACACGGAATAAGTTGGATATTACCGCGATTAGTTGGTCATGCTCATGCGATGGATATATTATTCACTGGCAGAGTCTTCCTCGCCGAGGAGGCTGAAAAAATAGGATTAATAAACAAATGCTTCTCTGCAGAAAATTTTATTGAATCTACAATGGATTACGTAAAAATGCTCTCAGAAACTTCGTCACCTCGTTCCATATCAGTAATGAAGGCGCAAGTTTATAAAGCTTTTTTCCAGGACCTAAATAACGCTGCCGAAATTGGCGATGAAGAAATGCAAAAAAGTTTTAGTTCTGAAGATTTTAAAGAGGGAGTTGCTCATTTTGTTGAAAAAAGGGCCCCCAAATTTTCTGGAAAATAATTGAAGAATTTCATAAAGTATATAATTCTAAAATCTACTTTTAGACTCTTAATTCTCATACCCTTTTTAATCTCTGTATCCGCAGAGGCAGAGACGAAAGTATCGTATTATATAAATTTAGGGGGAATAAAAATATCTGATACAACTCTGTCAGTAAATTCTAATAATGAGGTTTGGAACATCAGATCCGAAATAAGTGCCGCAGGAATAGTTGATGTTATAATTGAATTTAGAGCATTCTCGGAAAGCAGAGGATTCATCAAAGGAAATAAATTAATTCCGGAAACTTACAGTTTTTCTTACGAAACGGGAAAAGGTAGATCACGAAAAGGAACTTTGAGCTATGACATGGGAATTCCATTTAAATTAATCACTCAACCCGAATATGATGTGGATGAAAAACCTGATTTTGATTTTCTCAAAGAATATGGCAAAGAAACTAATGATCCTTATAGTGCATTATTCGTTTCTGGAGAATTTGATGATCCCTGCACTTACACAGCACATGGTTTTGATGGAATTCGGGCGTTTAAAACAAAATTTGTTCGTCTGGGAAAAAAAGAGGATATTATTATAAATGATAAAAAATATGAGGTTTTAAAATGCATGGGTTATTTTGAACCAATTATAGGCTATAAACCAAGCGAATTTCTAGATGAAACTTCCAAACCAGGATCTGTAAATTACTGGTATAATTATTCAAGTAGGGAAAATTTATGGATTCCTCTAAAGGTTATTATAGAAACTCCTTTAGGTGGTTTCGTTATGAAAGCAGTAGCGGTTGAAACAGAAGATTTAACAATAAATAAAAATTGATGAATATGACAATACCAACAATATCATTAAAAGAGATTGATAATAAAAAAGAAAAATTAGCACTAGAAATCTTTGATGCGTGTATGAATGTAGGTTTTTTCTCCGTAAAGGACCATGAGGTAGATATTGGTCTAATTGAAAGCGCATTACATCTATCAAAGAATTTCTTCCAGAAACCTCTTCAGAAAAAAATGAATTATTACATCGATGGTGGGGCCGGACAAAGAGGTTATACTCCTTTCGGAGTAGAAACTGCCAAGAATGCATATCATCCCGATCAAAAAGAGTTTTGGCACCACGGTAGATCCAATTGGGACAAGGAATACGAAAATACAATGCCAGAGAATTTGGTTGTGCGTGAGTTAACGGGTTTTAATGAGTCTTTGAATAAATTGTATGATCAATTGGAAAAACTTGGTTACAAGATATTGTCGCTGATTTCGTTGGGTCTGGATCTTGAGGAAGATTGGTTTAAAGATAAAATTAATCAAGGCAACTCCATATTAAGGTTAATTCATTATCCTAAAATTGAAAAAAATAATATGGGTATAAGAGCCGAAGAACATGAAGACATTAATTTGGTAACTTTGCTGCTCGGAACGAAACAAAAAGGTTTAGAAGTCTTGAACAATGATGAAAAATGGATACCGCTAACAGTCAGTCCTGAAACTATAGTTTGTAATGTTGGTGACATGTTAGAAAGATTGACAAATGATAAATTAAAATCAACTACTCATCGTGTAACTAACCCTAGGGGAGATGAGGCTCAACATTCGAGATACTCAATGCCTTTTTTTATTCATCTCAATCCGGACCATATCATCTCGACAATTCCAAGTTGTATCGATAGGGAAAATAACGATAAATACGTAGAGAGTATATCAGCAAATAATTTTCTTCATGAAAGACTGAAAGAAATAAACTTAAAATAATCGTATTATTTGCTAAAAATCCCCATAAATCCAACAAAAAACACTAGTGTAGTAATATTATCACGTTTCTTTCTTGATTTCGAAAAATTTTCTTGTCCTAACCCCCTCTAATATGTATTCTAATCTGAATAATTTTTAGTTATTATGGTTGTAATCAAATCAATCATAAGAGTTCACGTGGGAGGCAAACTAAATGCTTAATAAAACTATTTCTATAGCTATATCAGCTATAATCATGCCCGTGTTTTTGGTGGGTGTGGCTTTTTCTCAAGCTCTTGAAAGACAGGGTATCGAAGAGATCATAGTTACAGCTCAGAAAACCGAGCAAAACATTCAAGATGTTCCGATTGCTGTTACTGCTTTCAATACAGAAAGCCTAGAATTACAACAAATCGAAACATTTTCTGATCTTCAATTTAATGCACCGAATATTACCTTTACTAAAGGTAACTTTGCTGGTTCCAACTTTGTTATTCGTGGAGTTAACTCTTACACCGTAGCCGCTTCAGGTGACGGTGGTGTGGCCTTCCATATCAACGAGGTTCCGGTTGCAACAAGAATATTTGAGACCGAATATTATGATCTTGAACGTGTGGAAATTCTAAGAGGTCCGCAAGGAACTCTATACGGTGCTAACTCTGTAGGTGGTACTGTAAATATGATGTTTGCTTCTCCTACCGATGTAGCAGAAAGCTCTGTTGAGGTAGAAGTTGGCGATTACGGTCATCGAAAATTTAAAGCAATGGTAAATATGCCACTTGCAGATGGCTTAGCGTTGAGAGTCGCTGGTCTTTCTCTTCAAAGAGATGGTTTTTCTGATAATCTTTTCCCAGGAAGAGAAACTGATGTAGATGGACGTGACATCACCTCTTGGCGATTTACCCTTCAAGCTGAGTTGAGTGAAAGCACAACCGCAAAATTTACCTACTGGAATTTTGAGGAGGATGATAATCGAGCGCGTATTGGAAGACAAATGTGTAAAGCTACGGAAGTTCCTTCGTTTGGTTGTCACCCCACGGAGATAGGCTATGAAGGTCCTGCAGGTACTTCAACTTTTGGTGGAGATGTAGCTGCCATCGCCGGCTTAATGACTTGGTCGCCTATGGATTATATGGGGAAAACAGTGAGAAGTACTGATCCTCGTGCGACTTATCAAAATATGAATCCTGTGTACAAAGCCTCTGAAGATGGATATTTGTTGAGCGTTGAAAGTAACGCTTTTGAAAATATTACAATCAGGGCCAATCTTCTCTATCACGAAACTTCCGTTTTCTCACAACAGGATTACAACAACAATGATGGTTCTTCAAAATTCGCAGTATATAATCCGAATAATACGAATCCGCTTGTTGCAGGAGGTAATGCTGCTTTCCCACAAGGCATAGTTCCTGTTTCACAATATACTCCCACTGCTTGCGGTGTTTTCTGTGGTGCTATTCAGGGTTATTATGATTACTCGTTTGCTTATGACACATCAATGGGAGGGGCAGAATCAAAATATGTGGATATCTCTGTTCAATCGACTTTCGACGGACCGGTCAACTTTATAGCGGGCTTAAACGTTTCTGAATATGAAAGCGCTGGTGTTTATGATGTGTATTTTTCTTCAGCGGATGCAGCTGCAATTGCCCCTATTTTAGCGGGATTAAAACTTTATCCTTCACATTATAGGAATGAAACAAACCCTTATGAATTGGAAAGAAAAGGATTGTTTGCTGAAGTCTATTATCAAGCTACGGATGACCTTAAAGTTACCGTTGGTGCACGATGGAATGAATCCGAGAAGTCAGTAGCTGACAGACAACTTCTTTTTAATTCTGCTATACTTGGCGGCGGTACAGGACCTGGAGATCCAGTGACCTTAGCTGTACAAACAGGCGATCCGAAATTTGTTCCAATCCTAATTGGTCTTGCTGCACCTCCAGGTGCTTTAGAGCCTATTCCGGGATTGGCAGAACAGCGTAGACTTCAAGGTGTCAGTTCATCATTTTCTGAAAAAGAAGTGACCGGAAAAATTGGCATCGATTGGACGCCTGACTTAGAGGGAACAGATTCAACATTAGTATACTTCACGTATTCAAGAGGTTACCGTCCTGGTGCATTTAACCCACCTGTCGATCCTAATTTATTTGCAGGTGTGGCGCAAACTACAGATCCAGAATTTATTGATGCTTTTGAGTTGGGAATGAAAAATGTTCTTCTTGATAACACTTTGATAGCAAACCTAACAGCTTTCTATTATGATTATCAGGATCTTCAAGTTTCTAAAATTATCGCACGTACTTCTGTGAATGAAAATATTGATGCTGAAATGCAAGGATTAGAAGCAGAATTATTCTGGAGTCCTTCTAGTGTTCCAGGTCTACGTATAGATGCTCAAGTATCGTTTCTTGAAACCGAAGTTGCCAATAACACCTACTCTCTTAACCCACTTGACAAGATTGGAAGAAATCTTGGAGATACATCTGGATGGTTGGTTAAAGACTTTGGTAATGGTGCAACATGTGGATTCAAAAAGGCGTCAATTCTTGGGGGTATTGCAACGGGGGTTCTTAATATAAATCCTGCTGCTGGTGCTTTGGATATGATAGCGGCGGCGAAGACTATGTCAGTTAATAACATCGACTCAGCAGATCCTTCTGGTACTGTTGGTGCAGTTGCTCAAATATTTGGAATGGGCGCATTGCCGACTTTAGGTAACTGTGCAGTTATGAATACCAAATTAACAGCTGCTGGTCTTGGTGGCTTCTATGAACCTGAGTATGACATTAGCGGCAACGAGCTAGTTCAAGCTCCTGCAGTTACTGCTCATCTGGGCTTAGAGTATACTGCAGACCTTTCACAATCGAACCTTATGATTACATCGCGTATTGATTATTACTGGCAAGACGATTTCTGGACTCGCCTTTACAATATGCCTAGAGATGTTGTTGATGCTTGGGATGTCATTAATGCTCAAATAATTTTCCAATCAACCTCTGCACCTTGGTATGTAAGAATATGGGGTCAGAATCTTGCAGATGACGACAATATTACAGGTCATTACTTCACTGCTGAAGCCTCTGGTGGTTTCAGAAATGACTTCTTGTTAGACCCAAGAATGATTGGTGTAACTTTTGGAGCTAAATTCTAAAAAAGTTATATTAAAATTAAAAATTAGGCGCGGTATTAGTATCGCGCCTTTTTTTATTTTCGTGAGGTAATCGACAGGAATACTGTTTCCAAAGAGGCGCCAACTACCTCAAAATCAACAACACTTACACCTGAATTCTCAACCATTTCGAGAATCTTCCTAGAATTATCAATTTTGGGATTATAATTGATCTTAAGATTATTATCAGCGTCAATACTTGCACCGAGTTGGGATATTACAGCATTTTTAGGATTAGGCTTTTCAGAAGTCTTTAGTATTATGGTTTTGGATTCTACATCCTCTAGAAGTTCTTTTGTTGATGCACATCTAACTATTTTTCCTTTATCCAATATAGCTATCGTCTCACATAATTCTTCTGCCTCTTCTAAATAATGTGTAGTAAGAATTATGGTCGTACCGTATTCATTTAATTTCCTTACATAGCTCCATAATTGCTTGCGTAGCTCTATGTCTACTCCCGCTGTTGGCTCGTCAAGAATAAGTATAGGGGGTCTATGTACCATAGCTTTTGCAACAAGTAGTCTTCTTCGCATCCCGCCCGACAATTCACGAGCGTAAGCATCAGCTTTATCTTCCAAATCAAGAACCCTAAGAATCTCTTGTGTGATCCTTTCCTTGGGCCAAATCCCATACATTCCAGCTTGTAGATTGAGAGTTTCTTTCGGTGTAAAGAATGGATCAATATTCAATTCTTGCGGAACTATTCCTAAATAGGATCTTATGGTTCTCGGATTTTTATCAATATCATAACCCCAAACCATAGCCTTTCCAGATGTTTTGATAGTGAGACCAGCCAAAATATTAATGAAGGTTGATTTACCAGCTCCATTGGGGCCCAACAGACCAAAAATAGATCCTCTCGGAATATTAAGAGACACTGAATCAAGAGCATAAAATGAACTTTTGCCATCCGGAGATTTATACTGCTTACTAAGATCCTTAATATCTATTGCGTTATCAGGAAGTTTTTTTTCAGTCATAATTTAAATGTTTCAAATCAGAATATAATTGTTACTTTTACCACATTAAACTTAATGTCATAATGGAAAATAAAGAATCACAATGAATGAAA
>PCCF01000050.1 GCA_002731945.1 Rhodobiaceae bacterium
CTTTTGGAAAAAAAATTTTCTGATTCCTTTATAGAAGTTTCTGATGATTCGCATTTACATGCTGACCACAATCCCAGTGCAAAATCGGGAGATACTCATTTTACAGTAAAAATTGTTTCAAAAGTATTTAAAGGAAAATCTAGGTTAGAAAAACACAGAATAGTTAATAATATCTTAGATAGTGAGTTTAGAAATGGTTTACACGCTTTGTCTCTAACCTTAAGCGATAAAGAATAAATGAAAAATACTTTTCATAAATACATCCATATGACTTTGACAATGCACATGAATCAATAATATTTTATTGGAAGATTAATGTTTGTTGGAGTGAAGTTAATTCGGTAATAGTTAGAAGGGATGCAATTGATAAATTTTATCAAGGCGGATGGGATAAATTTTTAAAATAATTCTACTTATCGTTTTTTTTATCAGTTACAATTCTTTTTGGATTCTTATTGATGTGATTTGGTTTCTTTTTCTATCAAGAATCTCAAACTTAAATCCATAAAAGCTATAAATATTTCCTTTTTTGGGAATGGTTTGTGATTCATGAATAATAAGGCCGGCGAGAGTGGCTGACTCTTCATCAGGTAGATCCCAGCCATAGCTCCGGTTGATATCTCTGATAGGTGTATCACCATCCATATCAATAATATTAGACTCTTCAGGTAGGATTTCATCATCCACATCATGTTCATCTGTTATTGGTCCGGTTATCTCTTCTATTAGATCCTCTAATGTTACAAGACCCATTAAACTTCCGTATTCATCAACAACCAAAGCCATATGGATTTTTTTCTCAATAAAGTTTTTTAGTTGCTCTTTCAGGCTTGTGGTCTCAGGAATAAACCAGGTTTCAACAAGAACATCTTTTATGTTGAAATTCTCCATCTCATTTTCTTTTTTTATTGTAGCTTTAATTAAATCTTTAATATGAAGAATGCCTATAAAATTATCTGGATCATTCTCCCACACTGGTACACGAGTATAGGGGCTATTGAGCATTAGAGATAAAATTTCTTCTACTTTGGTTTTGGCATCTACAGTCATAATGCTATTTCTATGTATCATTATGTCTTCGACTGTTACCTCCGGCAGATCCAGAATTCCACCCAACATATCCTTATCTCTTTTTTTTACTTCTCCCTCTTCGTGATGCAGATCTATCTGACCTCGGATTTCATCGTGAGCATCCACCAGCCTCGTAGGTGAGTCCCCATTTTCTTTCACAAAAATGTATGCGATTCTTCTTGCTAAGTTTGCAATTGGTCCAAGAATTGTTACTACCAGCTTAACAATATAGGAAGAAATTAGAGCCCAATGATCTGTATATTTAAGAGCTATAACTTTCGGAAGAATTTCAGCAAAAATCAAGATAAGAGAAGTCATAATGACTGTAGAAATAATGATACCTAAATCACCAAACAAAGATATAAAAAGACTAGTTGCCAGGGCCGAAGCAAGAATATTGACTAAATTATTACCTAAAAGGAGGGTGCTAATTAAATAATCTCTCTTTGAAATGAGACTTTCAATTACCTTAGCGCGTTCATCACCATTTTCTGCAAGATATTTTATCCTTACTTTGGAGACAGCGGTTAATGCTGTTTCGGAGCCAGAAAAAAAAGCAGAAAGAACTAATAATCCTAATATGGCACCTATAAGGATACCTAAAGAAAAGATCATTTTTTAAGCCCCTGATTGTTCAGGAATCTAGCCAAATCTTTATCTTTTACATCATTGTGAATAAAAGCCTCTCCAATTCCTTTCAATAAGATAAGAGTATTCTTATCATCACTTCTCTTTTTGTCGTGTTTCATAAATTTTATTACTTCACTTATTTTTAAATTTTTTGAAATATCCAAAATATTTGTTGGCAGTCCAAAATCGGCCACTAATTTTTCTATAGCTATTGAATCTTCTATATTACTTTCTTCAAAATCTTCTGAAAGTTTAGCCGCGAGACAAATCCCTATTCCAATTGCTTCTCCATGCAATATTGATTGGCCTTCACCATTTGTATTTACACTTTTTTCAAAGGCATGACCAAAGGTATGTCCTAGATTTAATAATACTCTTTTACCTTGCTCATACTCGTCTTCTTTTACTATCTTTGCTTTCATTTTACACGATGTTTCTATTGCATGAATTAAGCTTTCAGTGTTTAACTTTAAAAGTTTTTTGCTATTTTCACTTAACCAATCAAAAAAGGACCTATCACCTAAAACTGCATATTTGATGACTTCAGCAAAACCTGCTTTTACCTCTCTAAGAGAGAGGGTAGATAAAAAGTTGACATCGGCAACAACTATTTTGGGCTGATGAAAGGAACCCACCAAGTTTTTACCCTGTTTTACATTAATGGCAGTTTTTCCACCGATTGAAGAATCTACTTGCGCAAGTAAAGTCGTAGGTATCTGTATGAAATTTATACCCCGATATAAAATCGAACTTGCAAAACCTACCAAATCTCCTATCACTCCACCACCAAGGGCAATAACAATATCTCTTCTTTCAATATTATTATCTAATAGTTCGGAAAGAAGAATTTGAAGTTGTTCGAAGTTTTTACTCTTTTCTCCTGAGGGCACCAAGATTACTGATAATTCAAATCCCGAATCTTCAAGAATTTTTCGTACTCTAGGTAAAATCGTAGATCCCACAGCCTCATCACTCACCAAGAAAATCTTTTTCCTTGTAACGAATGGAGAAATTATTTCAGGAAGCAAATCAACTATATTCTCACCAATGTGTACATGGTAAGATTTATCTCCAAGATCAACTTTTACCTTTCTAAATTCTCTCATTTTTATTAATTAAGATCTTCTATTAAGGGGACAATTTCACTAATAATCATGTCTTCGCTTTTATTTCCTGTATTCACAACTATATCACTCATTTTGTAAAATTTCTCTCTTTGTTGGTTTAAATTAAAGATTTCATTTCTTGTATCCATGACATCTAATTTAGGTCTACTTTTATCATCTTTAAGTCGTTCGTAAAGATCATCAACGCTTGCTTGAAGCCATATAGATATAACATTCTTTTTTACGATGTCTCGAATTTCCTGATTTAATAGAGATCCTCCGCCTAACGCACATATATATTGGTCTTTTATTAGAATTTTTTTTATTGTTTTGGCTTCTTCCTCTCTAAATACTTCTTCACCCTTACTTTGAAAGATATCAACAATGCTCATACCCAATTTTTTTACTATTTCTTCATCAGAATCATAAAATGGTAAGGAGAAGTCTTTAGATAGCAGTTTGCCAATGGTAGTTTTTCCTGATCCCATCATTCCTACCAATACTATTTTGGATTTAAAAGTCTTTTCCATTTTTATTCAATAATCCCTGTATATTTCAAATATTCACAAAAAAGAAGGATCTCTTATTTTTTTTATTTATTTTTCAACGAAGCAGATATAATTACTTATGGAAACAAAATTATGAAAAATTATATTATTTCATTATTAGTCATTTTGGCTCTTTTCTTACTTGTATATAATTTATCGAGTTTTGTTGAGCCAGAAATTAAAGATGTTAAGAAAGTAATTACAGAAGAACAGATTTTTGACAAATAGGTTTTTTGTTCCTTTTATACAGAAGATTAAAATGATGGATAAAATAAATAATAGAGACTGGAAGGGTTATTGGTCAGACCAAGAATTAAACTTGGATATGTTCTTTAATTATTTGAGTATTGAAAAGGGATTAAGCAAGAATACTATTCAATCGTATAAAAATGATTTTAAAGTTTTTTGTTCTTATTTATGGAGCCCAAAAAATTTTGAAGAAAACATCTTTCCCAATTCTAACAAAAAGAAATTTTATTTAATTATAAAAAATGCTTCTTCAGAAAATATAATCTTGAATCAATCTCTCAGGGAAATTACTACAGAGCATATTGTATCCTATCTTGAAGAGATAACAAAAAAAGGGTTCAAAAAATCTACTAGATCGAGGATTTATTCCACCCTTAATCAATTTTATTCTTATGAGAAAACCAAAGGTAGGATAGCAAAAAATCCTATGGACACAATAGGACGACCACAGATAAGTAGATCTTTACCAAAAACTCTCAGTGAACAGGAAGTTGATCTCCTGCTGAATTATATAAGGATTTCTCCTGAGGGTGGTGAAACAGATTTTCAAAAAAAGAAAAGATTAAGGAGTTTGTGTTTGATAGAAATTCTATATTCCACAGGGATGAGAGTGAGTGAACTAGTAAATTTGAAAGTTAGGGATATTGATATTCTTAAAAGGACGGCTCGGATAATTGCTAAAGGCGATAAAGAGAGAAAAGTGTATTTTACTACCAGTACTACGAAAGTTATTGAAAACTGGATGTCATTTCTACCTAGTGGATCCTCTTATTTATTCCCTTCTCATAGCGGTGATGGACATTTAACTAGGGACTCTGTTAATAAAATCCTTTCCATTTTTGCAAAAAATTTAGGTTTTGATAAAAAGAAATTGAGTCCACATAAATTACGACATGCATTTGCAACCCATCTGTTAAATAGGGGCGCGGACATAAGAGTTATTCAAGAATTATTGGGCCATTCTAATATTTCTACAACTGAGATTTATACTCACATTTTGGACTCAGAGTTGATAAGTTCGGTAAGATCCAATCATCCATTATCGAAAACCGAACATTGACTTCTTGCATTTTCGACTGCAGTTTTATTCTTTTATAGGATTAATTTATGGTTAACTATCTAGATTTTGAAAAATCTCTTGCAGATGTTGAAGGAAAAATCCGTCAATTAAACGAACAACGTCTAAATGAAGAAGAAAAAACTATTTCACTTGATGAAATAACAAAATTAGAAACTAAAGCTCAGGATTTATTGACAGAAATTTACCAGGACCTTGGTACCTGGGAGAAAACACAAGTAGCTCGTCATCCGGATAGACCGCACTTTAAAGATTACATTCATGGAATGATAAAAGATTTTTCCCCACTGGCAGGTGATAGAGTATATGGAGAAGATAAAGCTATAATCGGAGGTCTAGGGCGGTTAGATGATTTTTCTGTAATGTTAATAGGGAATGAAAAAGGCGCAGATACCGAGACACGACTAAAACACAATTTTGGAATGGCCCACCCTGAAGGATATAGAAAATCTATAAGGTTGATGAAACTTGCTGAGAGATATGAAATCCCTGTTATAACTTTTATAGACACTCCAGGGGCATATCCAGGAGTGGGCGCTGAAGAAAGAGGTCAGTCTGAAGCTATTGCAAGGTCAATCGACTGTACTCTGTCATTAAAAGTTCCGGTCATATCGGTTATAATTGGAGAAGGTGGTTCAGGAGGCGCTATGGCACTTGCAGCCGCAAATAAGGTCCTAATGCTTGAGCATTCTATATATACAGTAGCTTCTCCCGAAGCCTCCGCTTCAATTTTATGGAGGAGCTCGAAGAAATCAAAGGAAGCCGCTGAAGCTATGAAGATAACTTCACAGGATTTATTGAATCTGAATGTAATAGATGAGATTATTGATGAACCGGTAGGGGGAGCACATCGAGAGCATGCTCAAATAATAATGCAAACTAAAATAGCCATTAAAGATTCAATAATCTCTCTTAAAAAGTTTGGTCCGGAATCTCTTGTAGAGAAAAGAAGAAATAAATTTCTTGAAATTGGAAGGAACTTAAATATTTAAAACTAACCATGGCAATTCTTATACTTTTTTCCTGAGCCGCATGGACATTTTTCGTTTCGACCTATCTTTCCCCAAGTAGAAGCATCGTTGGAATCAATTGGTGTATTTATATTTCTTGTTCTTACTGTCTTAGCAGGTTCAGTTTTTTCTTTATCGTAACTAAAATTCTCCTGCATAGCATTGTGTTTAATATTTCTCTTATTACTAATTTTCTCTATTCCTTCATCAGATGCAATTCTGATGTGAAACAATATTCTTGTTACATCCTCTCTAAAGCTTTTTAAAAGGTCTTCAAAAAGCATAAATGATTCAGATTTGTATTCATTTAGAGGATCTCTTTGTCCATAACCCCTCAGACCAACAATTTGTCTTAAATTTTCTAATTGCCCCAAATGGTCTTTCCAATTTTGATCAATAGATTGTAATATTACAGCCTTTTCAAGGCTTTTCATAAGATCTGAACCAAATTCTGCAGTTTTGTTATCATAGGCATGATCTATATTTGATGTTATTTTATCTTTTAAATTTTCTGGATCTACTCCCTCTTCTTTACGCCATTCTTCTAAAGGCAATTGTAAAGAAAAAATCCTTTTGATATTTTTTTCTAGTTCTGTGATTTCCCAATCATCTACAAAGGATTTATCAGGGATGAATTGATCTAATGTATCATATATAACCTCATGGCGCATATCTTTAGTAGTCTCTGACAAATCTTCGTCCAAAATTATTTCTAACCTTTGATCAAAGATAACTTTCCTTTGATCATTCATAACATTGTCGAATCTTAGGAGATTTTTTCGAATTTCGAAATTCCTAGTTTCTACTTTTTTCTGAGCTCTTTCCAAGGCAGTATTTATCCAGGGGTGAACTATGGCCTCACCTTCATCTAGACCTAATCTCTGCAATATACTATCCAGCCGTTCAGAACCAAATACCCTCATCAGATCGTCCTCAAGGCTTAAATAAAATTTGGATTTTCCAGGATCTCCCTGCCTGCCAGATCTTCCTCTTAACTGATTGTCTATTCTTCGACTTTCATGTCTTTCTGTTCCTATTACAAATAATCCTCCCGCAGATATGACTTCATTCTTTTGTCTTTGGTGATCAATTTGTTTTTCTTCAGACTCAAATTCCGGATTTCCCCCTAATTGTATATCTGTTCCTCTTCCTGCCATGTTTGTGGCAATGGTAACTGAACCAGACATTCCTGCTTGAGCAATAATTTGTGCTTCTTGTTCATGATATCTAGCATTTAGAACCTTATGTTTTATCTTTTGATCTTTTAATAAAGAAGAAAGTATCTCGGATTTTTCTATACTGATAGTTCCAACCAATACCGGTTGTTTTTTTTCATAACATTCTTTTATGTTTTCTATTATGGCTTCATATTTTTCATCAGTTGTTCTATAAATTTCATCATCTTGGTCATTTCTTTCAACAGGTAAATTGGTTGGAATAGCTACTACATCAAGACCATAGATATCCAGAAACTCTTCTGCTTCTGTTAGGGCAGTACCAGTCATTCCCGATAGTTTCTCGTAAAGTCTAAAATAATTTTGGAATGTTATAGATGCAAGTGTCTGATTCTCGGGTTGTATTTGAACACCTTCTTTTGCCTCCAAAGCTTGATGAAGGCCATCAGAAAATCTTCTTCCTTCCATCATTCTTCCAGTAAACTCATCTATTATAATCACTTGATTATCTTTAATTAGATAA
>PCCF01000051.1 GCA_002731945.1 Rhodobiaceae bacterium
AGCATCCTCAGGACTTATAACAGGAACAACTGCATTTGCCTCTTCCAACATTTCTTTTATAGTCTTAGTCATTTTCTATCTTTCTTAATTTAGCATGAATAGGCTATTGGTAAAGATTTCAATCCCGACACAAAACTAGCCTTCACCCATTGAGGTTTTCCGTTTATCTCAATGTTTTTTAATACCTTAAATAATTCTTCATAAAAAATTTCCATTTCCATTTTTGCTAAATGTTTACCTAAACATAGATGAGCTCCATGTCCAAACGCTAGGTGCTTATTTGGATTTCGGTCCACTTTAAAATTAAAAGGATCATCAAAAATTTCTTCATCTCTATTTCCAGATGGATAGCAAAGTAAAACTGAATCGTTTTTTCTAATATTTTGATCTCTTAATTTGTAGTCTTCTTTTGCTGTTCTGAAGAAATTTTTTACAGGCGTTACCCACCTTATCATTTCATCAACAGCTAAAGGCATCAAGGATGGATCGGATCTCAATTTAATAAATTCGTCATTATTTTCTATCAATGCAAGTAAACCCCCAGCAGTTGCTGAGGATGTTGTATCATGGCCAGCGGTAGCGATAAGAACGTAATAGGACAAAGCTTCAAGATGATTTATTGGTTGGTTATCTATTTTTGCATTAGCTATAATACTGGCAACATCATCTGTTGGATTCTTTCTTCTCTCTTCTGTTAAAGCTGTAAAATATTCAAAGAGATCTGAGATAACATTTGAATTCGAGTCAAAGCCCGGCTCATCTTTTTGTCTCATCATATCTTCGTCTTCTCCCCCAAATAATTCCTGAGTGAGGCGCAGCATTTTATGCTCATCTTCTTCAGGGACACCTAGAATTGACATGATTACTCTCAAAGGATAAAAAATCGCTATATCTTTTACAAAGTCGCATTCATTGCCCATTTCTATCATTTGGTTTACATAATTTTTTGCGATATTCCTTATTTTTTCTTTTAATGTTACTAGGTTTGGCGGAGAGAACCATTTTTGTGTTAGCGCACGATAAATCCTGTGATCAGGGTTATCCATATGAACCAGTGTTCTTACCAATATATGATTTCCTCCTGTGAAATCCTTAATTGCTTGTTCAGTCGGAATATTCGTTAGAGTTGTACGTGGATCGTTAATAAAGGAATCGTTTAGCTTTTCAATTTCAGTAATGTCATCATGCTTAGTTAATGCCCAAAAAGGTCTAAAATTTTCAGGTTCAATCCAAGTTACAGGGTCATCCCGGCGCATCGTTGAGAATATTGAGTGCAGCTTTTTTTCATTTGTGTAAGTTTCCGCATAAGCTATTTCTCTATACTCATGATCTTTCATGATAGGAATCCTATTATTTAGCTATTTCCATTTGATGATTCAACGATACTAACGAACCTAGGTTTCCCCGATCCACTGCTACTGAAGATTTCACCTTGAAAGAGTTGAAGCTTTTTCATTGCATCTTGCATTGTTGCTGCGGGAATAATATTTTGCATTAGCTCACCTTTTGAGTTGATCCAGTCTATAGTGTATCTGTATGTACGAATTATTGGATTCAATGGATTTTTCCTCCTTTTTTCTGTTTTAAAACATTTTTTTACTTGAGTCTCAGTGAAAAACTCGGATAGCCATCAATTTATTAGGAAAAAGATCTAGATAAACTAACATAAACTAATAATGCAAGATAAGTTTGACAAAAATATGGCAGATACAGAAGACCAGTAGCGATTAAATGCAAAAATTCTGTTCTTTGAAAAGAATGCAATAAATTAAACTGGCGTTATTTCTTTGTTTATCCTTAACTTTATTGCCTCTTTAGCATTGTTTAAATTTTGTTTAATGTCCTCTCCAATCAGCATTAAGCAAGGGACTAATATTAATGTTACTGGAGCACACAGTACAACACCAAAGGATAGGGAAATGACTGCAGGTTTAAGGAAGTTCGCCTGTACTGAGGGTTCGAACATAATTGGCATTAAACCAATAAACGTAGTCAAGGATGTAATTATTATTGGCCTAAATCTTACGACGCCAGCCTCAATTACTGATTCAAGAACATGCTTCCCACCTTTTCTGACCCTGTTGATGTAATCAACCAAGACAAGGTTATCGTTAATTACTACACCGCATGCTGCACCTATTCCCCAGTAAGAAATCATTGAGAGTCCTTTTCCAAATACAACGTGTCCTATGATCGCTCCACAGAAACCAAATGGTAGGGCAGACAAAATCAAGATAGGTAAAAAGTAAGATCGGAATGCTATCGTTAAGAGGGCGAACATAGTCAAAACCGCTACTAATGATAAGAAACCAATCTCGGCAAAAAAATCATCCTGTCCTTCTAATTCACCAGAAAATTCCCAATAAACTTCAGGATATTTTTCATTCCAAGAAGGCAAGTAATTTGTATTTAAATCGGTTAATACTTGTGATTTTCCGTCTTCTAAAGCGTAAGCACTAATTGTTGCACTTTTTCTGCCGTCTACTCTTTCGACTTTTGTAATACCAGGTGATTGCGATACACTTGCTAAAGACATAAAAGGAACTTCTCTTCCATCCGGTGTTCGTATCCTAAATTTAGTTAGACTGTTTATTGATCGTCTTAATTTCTTTGGGTAATGGACCATCACTCGAACGTCTTCTCCATCACGAGGTAGTCTTTGGACTTCTTCGCCGTAATAGGCCTGTCGAAGCTGACGAGAGACTTCTGCCAAAGTAAGTCCCAGTTTTTCGGCATTAGGTTTCAGAGAAATTTGCATTTCAGTTATTGCGCTGTTAATGCTGCTGGAGACATCATAAATGGCATCATAAGATCTAAGTTTTCCCATAAAATCTTCTACGGCAACTAAGAGCTGATCGGAACTGCTTGTCGTAATGTTAAATGACATATCTGGTTCCGAACTGTCACGTCCAATTTGTGTCCCAATAGAAAAACTTTCCGCATCCGGAATTTGCCCAATATTCCTTCGATAAACTGCAGCAACATCTTTTGTTGAGGCTTCCCTTATAGCTGGGTCATGAAGATTAATAAATGCGGTTAGAGTATTTTCTTCTAAGATTACAATAATACCTTTTATAGCATTATCTTTGCCTTTGTAGAATTCTATCGTTTCGTAACCCGCTTGTTTCACCTGCTCGGCTACTTGCTCGGTTCTACTAAAGGGTGAACCGGAAGGCAAAGCAATAGAGATTCTCATTTCATCATCTTCTACATTGGGAAGGAGGCTTCTGCTTATGAAGCCAGAAGAAGCTAATGTGTTAACAATTATAAACAGGGCGAAGAAGCAAGCCGCGGCCATATATCTTCTTTCGAGGGCTGATAACAAGATAGGCATATATCTTTTTTTTCCAAAATTTACTATGCCGTCTGCTAATTTTTTTTGTAATTTTGAAAGTCGGTTCTTTGCCTTGTAGGGTTTTAGGTTTGAAAGATGTGCGGGTAAAATAAAAAACGCTTCGATTAAAGAAAAGGAAAGGGCAAACAAGACAATGAGTGAGATATTCCTAACGAATTGTACTTGCCATCCAGTAAGAAATAACCAAGGAAGAAATGCTATCATAGTTGTGATAACGGCAAAAAAGACAGGTTTTGCAACTAGATATGCACCTGTGATTGCAGCATCCGTTCCTCTTCGTCCTCTCTCATACTCTAGATGTATATTCTCTCCTACTATTACGGCGTCATCGACAATGATTCCAATAACTAACAAAAAGGCAAAAAGGGAAATTACGTTTAAGGAAATATCAAAAGCTGGCATAAATATTAATGCGCCTGTAAAGGCTGTTCCGATTCCCACCGAGCACCAAATAGCTACTTGCGGTCTTAGAAAAGCCACAAGAATGAAAAAAACTAGAATAAGACCACCATAAGCTGCCTTCAATATTAGAGACATCCTTCCTTTGTATAAGTCAGACATGTCTGTCCACAAAAGTAAGTTAATTCCCTCAGGTAATCTTGATTGTGCTCCCGGTATCCAATCTCTTATAGCTTTTGATGTTTTAACGACGTTCATATTGTCTGTGGACATAACCATTATTCCATGAACTGGAACACTTATTCCTGTTTCAACGTCTATGTAGTAATCTTTTCTGTCTTTATCCTCAAAGCCATCAATAACTGTTGCAACATCCGATATTCTTATTTTTCCTCCATCTGTTGTCTGACGAATTATAATTTCGTTAAAATCCTCTAAATTATCTCCTAGGTTTCTAGTGCTTAGTTGGAGGGTTCCATTTTCCCCTTTAATACTGCCAGAAGAAAAATTGATTGAGGATTTCCTGATAGCGATAGCTACTTGATCAAAAGTTAATCCATATCTGCGCATGGCAGTTTCAGATAATTCAATAGAAATTTCCTCTTTCCTATTACCAAGAACATTAACGACATCAACATGCTCAAGAAGGGAAGCTTCATCACGTAAAGATTGAGCGGTTCTTGTTAATAATTTTTCTGGAACATCCCCGTAAATTGCTACCATCACAAGCGGAAAATCAAATGATGCATCACTGACCACTGGAGGCTCTACATCGTTAGGCAGTGAGACGATAGCATCAACCTCTCTCTTCACTTCCTGTAATAGATAATCAAGATTGTTACCCGTAAATGCTTGTACATAAATTCCTCCAAAGTTTTCTCGGGCAAAACCACTTATTTTATCGACTCCCTCTATATCTCTTAAAGATTCTTCAACTCTAACCAAAATTTGATCTTCGATTTCTCTAGGTGATGCTCCTGGCCAGGCATAGTGAATGGATACAACAGGGGGGCTAATTTTTGGAAAAACTTCTTGTTCGACTCTTGCAAAGGTTGCGATTCCAATAATAATAATACTAACCATCAACAGATTTGCTGCTTTGGGGTTCCTTGCCCACCAGGAAATCATTTTATACATAAGATTTATTCTTTCTCATTTTTTTCTAGCATCATTGGTGTAAGTTGCATTCCCTCATATCCCGAATTCAAGGTAGAAATAATAATCCTCTCGTTAAGGTTTATTTCTCCTTTTACTATAATATTATCCCCATCTGTTCCGACAACCTCTATTTTTTTAATTTTCAATCTGTCATTTGCATCAATGACATAAATCGTGTTGTCATTTTTTAAAGATGAATTGGGAAGAATAAATCCTTCCCTAATTTTTTTTCCTTCAATCTCGGCATCCACATATGTCCCTATTGCCAGGGGAGGATCTTCTTCATAAGGATATAAGACTTCAGCATAACCATAAACGAGTCTTGTTTGACTATCTATGGATCCAGACGTTCGAGTGATTCTTCCTTCCCACTCAATATTTTTGCCGGAAACAAAAGATCTAAAGATGACTTTTGGACCCAAAAAGAAACTTTTTGCCTCATATCCTAGAGGCAGACCGAGATAGGACAATTCGGTATCTGTAAGAGGCAAGGGGATAAGAACTTTTTCGGTAGAAAATGCTGAAGCTAACACTGAACCAGCATTTACATATTGCCCTATTCCGGCATTTTTCCTTTTTATTATACCGTTAAAAGGTAGAGAAATAACTGTTCTTTCTAAATTAAGTTTTGCTCTCTCTAAATCCGCTTCTGCACCGTTCAAAGTTGCTTTGGCTTCTTCAAGTTGAGGAATTCTTAAGGTTAGTGGGCTAGCTTCTCCTTGCCCAAGTTCCTCCCAATCTTTTTTGGCTAATTCGCTTTCAGCAATTTCTCTTTCAAGCATTTTTTTTGCTTGTGCTACACGTGATTCCGAGGAAATAACCCCTAATTTGTAATCACGGTCATCAATCCAGACAAGAGGTTGCCCCTTCTTAAAATTTCCCCCGTCAATAAATTCATCTGCTACAAGAATGATTTGTCCGTTTACCTGAGGAATAACATTTATTTCTGTTACCGACCTTACTTCCCCGTTAGTCAGAACTTTTAGGTTAAAGTCTTGTTGGTTAACTCTTTCAAAGAATACAGGAGTAGGTTTAGGGATTTCAATTCCTTTTTTAGGTTTCGGACTCAAAGAAGAAATTAGAAAAGAAATTAACACTCCTAACAAAATTATTAGTAAGGGAGTATAACGTGAATTGAAGATAATTCTTAGCAGAAATCTCATTGATCTTTTTTCTCTTCAAATAATGGCGAAGATATTGCCAGATGCAACTTTATACGATTAGTTATCCTTAAAAGTCGAGAATTAATCAAAAGACTCTCAGAAGACAATCTTCTTGATTGTGCATCAAGAAGCTCAAAAATTGTTGCTATTCCCTTGTTGTATTGATCAAAGGTTAATTTTTCTGCCGCCTTTGCTTCGTTGAAGGCGTTGGATAAGGCTGTCTCTCTTTCAAGCAAGATTTCTTCAGAATATAAAGAATCCTCAACTTCTCTAGCTGCGTTTAGTAGAGTTTTAGCATAATTTTCCAGAACGATTTTCATTTGTTGCTCAGAAATCTGTGTTTGGGCTATTCTCCTTCCTCCCTGAAAGATCGATTGTGTTAATGATCCAATTATAGACCCAGCTAGTCGATCAGGATCAAAAGCATCAGACCAATTTCTTTCCAAAGTACTCCATTGTGCTGTTAGAGACAGGTTTGGTAAAAATGCCAGTCGAGTTGCAGTCACTTCTAGTCCTGCCGCCTCAAGTTGTGCTTCAGCACTAACGATATCCGGCCTATTAGAAAGGACGTAATTTGGAGTGCCTATTTCAGGTTTGGGAGGTAAATTTGGAAGATCATTCGGTAATATGCTGGCGCTTGGATATCTTCCTATTATAATTTCAAGATTACGCGCTGCTTCCTTGAGTGTTTGCTTTCTAAGTATCAACTCTGCCTTTCTTGACTCAGCCTCAGAACGCGAAAGTCTCAAATCTCTGCTTTGAGCAATGCCTTTTTGATATCTGCTCTCAACTTTTTTCAAAGTACTTATTCTTGTTTGAAGATTTCTTTCGGCTAGATCGGTTTGCAATTTAGCTTCGGAAAACAAATACCAAGCTTGCGCTGTAAGACCTGCTATTGATAATCTTGCTGCTTCATAATCTGCAAAAACAGATTTAACGTTCATATATGCAGCTTTAGAACGAGTTGAAAGACGTCCCCAGACATCAATTTCCCAATTAAGTTGAGCTACTAAGCTTTCTCTATAGGTAAAATTCCTATCCACATTTCCATTTATCTCTGAAATTGAAGAGATTTGATTTTTTGAAGCTCCAATAGATATCGAGGGAAGGATTGGTGCTAAAGATGCTCCAGCATTAGCTTTCGCTATCTTCACATTTGCTGCAGCTAATCTTAGATCTCTGTTATTTAATAGAGCCTCATTTATTAATTGAGGGAGATTTTGATCATTAAAGGATGATACCCATCCCGTGGATTCGCTTTGGCCTTTATAAGGAGTGGCCCAATCTGAAGGAAGCTCAGGCAACTCCTTAAGCGACTGATTTTTATTTGAAGCACAACCAGTAACTATTAAGCTTATAGAAATAATAAGAATTTTAAGGTTTTTATTTAGCATTTTTAAAACTAGGGCAATCAAAAAGAATCAGAAGCATTATACTATAATTTTATCTTTTTCTACTAAATCCTCTTACAGGTTTACCAGCTATAAAATCATTCATTAAAGCTGCGAGTTCAGGACCTACTTCTTCCTGAACAAAATGACCAGCCCTTTCTAATGTTACTACAGTTGGATTGGGTATTCGATTCAAGAAGTCATCTTTCATTCTAATGGTAACCCTTTCTTCACTGCCAAAAGCTACTAAAAAAGGCTTATCCCATTTCTCGTAAACTTTAACCCAATATTTCTCGTTCTCTGAGAGTTGAGTTGGTATGAGATAAGGCCACACATGAGCACCTGCTTTATATTCTCCTGTTGGATAAGGGGCCTCATAAGCTCTTGCCTCTTCATCTGTAAGATCAATTCTTCCAAAATTTTCAATTATTCCAACAACATCCATATCTTCTGCATAATAAGAATGAGCTATCCATTTTGAGAACATTCTAGCCCCTTGCAAAGGAGATGGATTCTCTATTGTTAAAACTTCATCTGATGCAGCTTTTAATTCTTCAAAAGTTATAGCACCATGCCACCAAACAAGAATCTTAACAAAGTTTTCAAAAAGCCAGCCTCTAAACCCATCTCTTGCTACCATTCCAGTATTAGACACCACAACTCTTGCAAAACGATCAGGTAGTTCAGCCACAACCCTTAAACCTACCAATCCGCCCCAATCTTGACCAAAGTGCGTAGCTTCTTTTAAGTCTAACCTCATTACAAGCTCCTTCATCACATCAATATGATGTTTGTAACTGTAGTCATGTTTAGAAATAAATTTATCAGATTTCCCAAATCCAACCATATCGGGAACAATTACTCGGTGCCCCGCTTCAGTTAAAACTGGAATCATTTTTCTGAATAAATAACTCCAAGTTGGTTCTCCATGAAACAAGATAATTGGATCAGCATCTTTTGGACCTTCATCAAGATAATGAATCCTTAAACCATCAATAATCATATAGTTCGGCTCAAAAGGATAATCTATTAGATTCTCAAATCTACTATCTGGAGTTCTTAATACACCGGGAAGTATATTAGGTTCATCTTTAGTATTGTGAATTTCAGCCAAAATATTTTCAGATAAAAAAATTAGCAAAATAAAAATATAAAAAATTTTCTTAAACATTATACCCAAATTCAATTGCAAACTAGATCCTTTTCTCATACGTCATCTGTTTCCAGAGATAGCGCAAAGCAATAAACGCTGGAATATAGTAAAGGAAAACGAAGATCGCCATGACACGAACCTCATTAGTGGCAAGTCCGAAAGACAAAAATGTCGGTAGATCGATAAGGTCGGTAATCAGTCGAATAAAGATCAGTATAAAGAGCATTGGTCCGTTCTTAAGAAAATAGGCTATGATAAAAGCAAGTCCAACTGCGATGTTTCTGGCAGTGTAGATATAGGCGGCGAAACCGATCGCTGTCGCGCCCGGCCCTCCCATGAACCCCGGATTGGTTAACGCAACCATTGGACCAATAAACATTGGCAAGGTCTCGATGACAATAATTAGTGTAAGCCACCATGGTATCGATATTTTCATTTTTTCAGCTCTTCTCGCAATATAACTTGTAATTTTTATAAATATATTATATGACAGTATTACTGTCAATACAATATGACATATACACTGCCAATTCTTATGATATGAATAAAAAAACAAAAGACGGAAGAAAATTAAGAAGCCAAAATACCTCAGATCATATTTTATCGACGATATATAGACTTGCTAGAGCGGGCAATCAAGACATAAATATTGATGTTATTGCTAAAGAAGCAAAATTAGGTGCAAGAACAATTTTTAGACATTTTGCAAACAAAGATGCTTTGCTTGAGGCCTTATGCAAAAAAGCAGAAGAAAACATCGTTAATAATTTTCCAAAAAAATCTGAAAATGAAACTTTAGAAAAAAGAATGAAATCATTAATTTCTTTTCTTTGCAACATGTATTCTAGGGATAAATATATATATTATTGGACTGCTATAAACATAGTTCAATCAGAGCAAGTTTATAAAAATGCTATTACTATGTACAAATTAATCAGAATGAATATTTTAAAAATTCTCCCTGAAATTGAAAGCAAAGACCAAAGAGAGCAAGAAGCTATATTTCAAATCCTGTCATTCGCTTTCTGGAGAGATATGCGTCTTTTCTCAAAAAAGAAAAAAAAGGAAATAGAAGAGATTCTTATATTTAATTTAAAAAAACACCTATCAACAAAATAATTACTAAAAGAACCTAATAAAACAGGAAGAAGGAGTAGTGTTCATTAAAAAAAATGCTTAACTTTGAAGCTTAAATAATGCAATTGGAAATATTTGAATGATCAAATCCTCAAAAGAAATAGGACCTAATCGATACAGAGAAACTTTTGGTCGATATTATGAAGATTTTGAAATTGGTGATATTTATGAGCATAGACCAGGAAAAACTATTACCGAATATGACAATCATCTTTTTACTTTAATGACTTTAAATACCCATCCTATTCATTTTGATTCAGAATACGGAAAGGAGACTGAATTTGGACAAAATTTAGTCGTTTCCCCTTACACTTTATCCTTACTTATAGGCATGAGTGTGTCGGACTGTAGTCAGAAAGCTATAGCAAACCTTGGTATGGACGAAGTAAAATTTACTGCACCCGTTTTTCATGGCGATACCATATACGGATCATCCGAAGTGCTTGAAAAGAGAGAAAGTTCATCGAGAAAGGGACAAGGTATCGTTACTATCAAAACTACAGGTGTTAACCAAGATGGAAAAGTAATTTGCACATTCAAGAGGCAAATACTTATACCCTTTGAGGGCTATGCTGTTGAAGATAAAATCAAAAATTATTAATAATTAAAGATGAAGATTCTTAAAAAAATAATTATTGCAATATTTATAGTGCCTATTTTTTCTCTAACTGTAGTAGGAAATGAAATTCTAGACCTTTATAAGTACCTACATGCAAATCCTGAGTTATCTTGGCAAGAATATAAAACTTCAGATTTGTTAGCTGAAAAAATGGAAGAGTTAGGTTTTTCGGTTACGAAAGGTTTTGCTAAAACAGGTGTAGTTTCAATCTATAAAAATGGGAAAGGACCAGTGCTGATGATAAGAGCAGACATGGATGGTCTCCCCGTACAAGAAAAAACAGGATTGAAATACGCATCACAGGTTAGATCACTTTATACTGATAAAAGCGAAGTTTATGTAATGCATGCATGTGGGCATGATGTTCATATGGCTGTAGCAATTGGAACTGCAAAAGAATTACTTAGAAACAAAAATAAATGGTCTGGAACTTTGATGGTGATTTTTCAACCTGCTGAAGAACGAGGACAGGGATCTGCAAGAATGCTTGAAGAAGGCTTGTTTGAAAAATTTCCACGTCCCGATTATAATCTTGCACTTCATGTAGGAAGCACATTACCTGCTGGAACTGTTGCTTACCATAAGGGTTACGCCATGGCTAATGTAGATATGGCTGATATAACTATTTTCGGTGTGGGGGGCCATGGGGCTTACCCCCATACCACTAAAGACCCAATAGTTCTTGCATCAAAAATAGTTCTAGCACTTCAGACAATTGTTAGTAGAGAGATAGACCCTTTAAATCCTGCTGTTGTAACAGTTGGCTCAATTCATGGAGGTTTTAAACATAATATAATATCTGATGAGGTAAAACTTCAACTTACTCTCAGATCATATACAGATGAAGTTAGAGAAAAAATTATTTCAAAAATTAAAAGAATTATCAGAGGGGAAGCAATTTCAATGGGTATTCCTGAAGACAAAATGCCAACGTTAAAATTAAGAGATGAATTCACCCCAGCCCTTTATAATACACCTGAGTTTGTAGATATTGTAATTAAACATATTAAGAATTCTATCGGTGAAAATAATGTCTTTGAAACTCCTCCAGTAATGGGTGGAGAAGATTTTGGGAGATTTGGAAGAGTTGAACCAAAAATACCAACATTTCTTTTTTGGATAGGCGGACCATCACTTTTAGATTGGGAAAAATCAGAAAAAGGTGAAATATCTATACCAGGAAATCATTCTCCCTTATTTGCACCAGATCCAGAACCAACCCTTAAAACAGGCGTGTCAGCAATGACCGCTGCGGCTATAGGAGTTTTTAATGAGCCCAGATAATTTATTTAATTTAGAAGGGAAAACAGCTCTTGTTACGGGAGCAGGAAGTGGTTTAGGTCAAGAAATCGCAAAAACATTATATGAAGCCGGTGCTAACTTAGCCCTTGCTGCACGGCGTAAAGAAAAATTAGAAGAAACCAAGAGTGATTTAAAAGGCGGATCTCAAAAAGTTGAGATATTTTCAATGGATGTCACCAAGGAAAATACAGTAGTCGAATGCTTAAAATCAGTTAAAGGAAAATTGGGAAATATAGACATCTTAGTAAATAACTCAGGAGTCACAGTGGTAGGTGCTATAGATTCCCATGAAATTGATGATTGGGATAGTGTTATGGACACTAATCTTAGAGGTCCTTGGATACTGTCAAAAAATTGGCTACATCAAAGATTAGAAGCTAAGAAAAAGGGTGGGGTAATTATTAATGTTTCTTCTATTACTGGAGATAACCCACAAAAAGGTAACGGTATCTATGCCGCTTCAAAATCCGGTTTATCTCATCTAACAAGGCAAATGGCTTTGGAATGGGCTAAATATGGAGTAAGAGTTAATTCGATAGCGCCTGGCTATATTCGTACTAACCTAAATAGTGATTTCGTTGATTCAGATTTAAGTAATGATATGATAAGACGGATTCCAATGCGTAGGCTTGGTAAAATTCATGAGATAGATGGACCAATTCTTCTTCTAGCCAGCGAAGCGGGATCTTATATTACCGGTTCAACACTAGTAGTAGACGGAGGCCATTTGGTTAGGGATTTGTAACAAATACATTTGTATATAGCTTTTATAAATTTGGAGATTAGGAAATGACTAAAACCATTGAATTTTATTTTGATTTTGGAAGTCCAACAGTTTACTTGGCTTCAACACAGTTACCTTTAATAGCTGAAAGGAATGGAGCCATTCTTGAATATCACCCTATTCTCTTGGGAGGAATTTTTAAAGCAACTGGCAACCAATCACCTGCTGCAGTTCCTGCAAAAGGGGCTTATATGGGAATAGATCTTCCTAGATTTGCTAAAAGATATAATGTTCCTTTCCAGCACAACCCTCATTTTCCGGTTAACACTTTACCATTAATGAGAGGTGCTATCTTTTATCAAATGGAAGGAGATTTTAACAAATATTTGGAGACAATTTTTAATGCTATGTGGGTTGAGCCAAAAGATTTAAATAAACCTGAGGAGATAGCCGAGACATTGTTAGGAGGTGGTTTTGATCCTAACGAATTTATGGAAAGAATATCAGATCAGAAAATTAAAGATTCTCTAATCGCAAATACCGAAAAAATTGTTGAGAAAGGCGCATTTGGTGCGCCAACTATTTTTGTAGGTGAAGAAATGTTTTTTGGGCAAGACAGACTAGACTTTGTAGAAGAAGCTCTAAAATAAAACCACCGTGTCTTTCGACACGGTGGTTTCGTCGTTTTTTTGTGGAGGCAAAATTAAACGACTACCTTCTAAACTCAGGATAAGCTTCCATACCTACTTCAGAAACGTCTAATCCGGTTATTTCATCTTCTTCAGATGGTCTCAACCCAATAGTGTATTTCATTGTTAACCAAACTACTGCGCTGGTTATAGTAACAAATAGACCTATTGCTACAACACCAATCAGCTGTACCAAAAAGTCGCCACTTCCATTAAGGACGGGTATACCAACTGCTAGAGTTCCCCATATTCCTCCCACCAGGTGAACAGAAATAGCACCAACAACATCGTCAATTTTAGCCTTGTCAATCAATGGAATTGCTAGAGTGCATAATGCTCCTGCTATTCCACCTATAGCTATAGCTTGAAGTGGAGTGGCAACATCTGGACCAGCAGTAATGCCAACTAAACCGGCTAATGCACCATTTAATGCGAGGGAGAGATCTGCCTTACCGTATAGAAATCCTGCAACTATCATAGCCACAACTAAACCGGCACACGCAGCGATATTAGTGTTAACATAGATGTTTGCGATAGCTGTAGCATCCGCAGCGCTTCCTAGAGCTAATTGAGATCCACCATTAAATCCAAACCAGCCAAACCATAAAATAAATGTGCCGATAGTGGCTAAGGGTAAATTTGCTCCCTGCATAGGATTAACAGTTCCACCAGGACCATATTTTCCGAGCCTTGGGCCAATAATTATTGCTCCGGTTAGAGCAGCCCAACCTCCGACGGAATGGACAAGAGTAGAGCCCGCAAAGTCACTGAAACCCATTTCGCTCAGCCAGCCTCCGCCCCATACCCATGAACCTTGAATGGGATAGATTAATCCTGTTAATAATATTGTGAATATAAAGAAAGGAAGAAGTTTGATCCTTTCTGCGATAGTTCCGCTCACGATAGACATTGCGGTGGCACAGAAAACCATTTGAAAAAACCAGTCCGACATCACGGAGTAACCTGTACCATCCCCTGCGATAGATATCTCGGTTTCGGGATTTGTTAATCCAATAGTGCCGAAATAACCATTTACGTCGGTATACATAAGGCCATAACCAGCGAGATAGAACATAAGACCCGCTAAACTATAAAGACCAATATTCTTAAGACAAATTGCAGCTGTATTTTTTGATCTAACCAGCCCCGCTTCAAGACATGTAAATCCTAAAGCCATAAACATGACTAAGAAACCATGGACGAGGAACGAGAAAGTGTTGAATATATAAGCTGTTTCAGCGCTTACTTCAGCATTCGCACTACCGGTCATCACTACAAAAACTATTCCAAAAATTAAGGATAATTTTTTCAAAATTTTAAACATTTTCTTCTCCCTTTTCGTTATTTTGAAATATTAAAGACTTCCTGAGAAACCATATGAAATGATAAATTTGGGATCACTATCGTCTCGACTACTATCCATAATTCCAAAACTAAAATCTCCTATAGATAAACTTAGGCCATAATCGGTTTCAGCATCACCAGCTTCGTAATCGTAGTGACCAATGTGAATTCCAAGGTC
>PCCF01000052.1 GCA_002731945.1 Rhodobiaceae bacterium
AAAAAAATTATTAAAATATCTTTAACGCTTAGAAAACTGAAAACTTCTTCTGGCTTTACGACGCCCGTATTTTTTTCTTTCAACAACCCTTGAGTCCCTGGTTAAATAGCCGCCTGCTTTAAGGGGCTTCTTTAGCTCAGGCTCAAACAAAACTAATGCCTTTGAAATACCATGCCTAACTGCACCTGCTTGACCAGATAACCCCCCGCCTGTTACTGAACACGTAACATCAAACTGATCCAATCTCTGTGCCGACACTAAAGGTTGATTAATTAACATTCTTAAAACAGGTCTAGCAAAATATTCATCGCAATTTTTCTCATTAATTATAATTTTTCCAGGGCCCTGTTTTAACCAAACTCTTGCAACAGCATTCTTTCTCTTTCCTGTAGCATAAGAGCGACCTAAATCGTCAATTTTTTTCTCTGGTAAATCATTATTCTCCTCCGAGGCCCCCTCTACAGGGATATCTTCAAGATTCTTAATTTCTTTATTTTCTATTTTTTCTTCCATAATTTATCTTTTTTTATTTTTATTATTTATATCTTTAAAATCTATAATTTCGGGTTTTTGCGCCTCGTGCGGATGTTTTTCGCCGCTATAGATCATTAAGTTGGTGAATTGTTTATTAGACAAAGGTCCAGAAGGCATCATTCTTCGAATTGCCTTTTGTAAGATTCTTTCGGGGAATTTACTTGCTAAAATTTTTTCAGGGGTTGTTGATTTTATTCCTCCCGGATAACCCGTATGTTTGTAGTATTTTTTATCTACAAATTTATTACCTGTAAAATGAATTTTTTCTGCGTTGATTATAATTACGTTATCACCATCATCAATATGTGGAGTATAAGAAGCTAAATGCTTTCCTCTAAGTCTATTAGCTACAAATGAAGAAAGTCTACCTACTACAACATCAGTAGCATCAATCAATATCCATTTCTTTTTTACGTCAATATCTTTTGTGGAAATTGTATTCATTTTAACTCCAAATAGGGAACTCATATATAGTCGACTCTTTAGTGTCAACTGCTAAATTAATACATTTAAAACAATCATTTATTATATGGTAACTATTTACCAAGATATGACAAATAAGCATAAAATGAGACGCCTATAAATAGTGCTATTGAGAAGAATTGATGCATTAAAGATGTTTGCCAAGGCATGTAATTTACTAAGGAAACAACACCAAGGAAAATCTGAATTATTATTAATAATAATATTATTAAGGAGAATATGAAGAATACTCTTATCTTTCTAGAAACAAAAACATTAGCAACCCCTAAAAAAAATACCAAGTAACCCATTATCCTGTGATTAAATTGTATGTTAGTTCTGTTTTCAAAAAAGTTTAATAAGTCTAAATTATCTATCCAATAATCTTCTGGTACGAACGTATTACCCATTAAAGGCCAGTTCGGATAAACCAGACCAGCATCTAAGCCAGACACAAGCCCACCCAAAAAAACTTGTAAAAAAATACTTAAAAGTAAAAGAGTTGGCAGGATTTTATTCGTCTTTCTATGATCCTGAAAACTTAAATCTAATGACTCAAATATTAATAAAAGTGTAACAAGCATAATAATGAAAGCCATAGTCAAATGCATGGATAAACGATATTGACTAACATCAATCCTTTCAATCAATCCACTTTGAACCATATACCAGCCGATATATCCTTGAAGACCAATCAAGAATATTAATAAGATTGATTTTATTAGTATTCTTCGACTTAGCTTATTTTTTATTAGAAAATAAAAAAACGGAATTAGAGCTATGGCCCCTACAATTCTTGCCAAGAATCTATGTCCCCATTCCCATAGGTATATAGTCTTAAATTCCTCAAGGGACATATTATTATTTACAAAAATGTATTCCGGTATCTTTTTGTATTTATCAAATTCGTTGATCCAAGATTCGTAACTTAAAGGCGGAAAGATACCTATAAAAACCTCCCACTCAGTAATCGAAAGACCTGAATCAGTTAGCCTAGTTCCTCCTCCAACTAAAACAAGAGAGCAAAGAAAGAATAATAGAACTGAAAACCAAATCAACACAGGAAAATTAATATTTGTTTTTAGTGCGGACATTTTAAGAAAAATAGATAATTTTTTCATATTAAAAAATTACTCATGTTATATAGATCCTCTTATGAGAAAGCTCAATAAAAGAATAAGAAAATTTATAGGTACGATAATAATTCCTTTATGGTTAATTTTTTTTATTGCTACAATCTCATTTTTAGCAGAATTAATCATACCGAATCTTAATCAAGTATACCTATTTTTATTTTATCTAATTTCTGGAATTATATGGATTGTACCAGTTTTGCCTTTGATCTCTTGGATGCAAAAGGATTAACCTAATCAAACCGACCAGAAGTAACCTTATTTAAGATTAAAATAATACAAATAAACAATATAATAGCTATTATGGCAGACATAATTTTCCTTAAAGTTATGGAATAAATATTTTAAATTTTAATAGTTTGATGCTTAATTTAAAAGAAACAAATAATATGATTAAAAAAATTAAAATCTTTTTTATATCTCTCCTAATAATTATCCCTATACACAAAACAGGGTTGACTGAGTCACTTCATAATATGTCAAACATCGAGATTGGAAAAATTGCTTACGAAAAATATTGTGCTGAATGTCATGGCTATAAACTGCGAGGAACAGCTCACGGCTCAAATTTATCTGATAACAACTTTTTGCAAAAATTAGGGAAGAATCCCGATAAACTCTACCAAGAAATAGTTTCTACTATGCCTCCAGGAAAGATTGGAATCATAGAAAAAAAGGATTATTTAAATATAACAAATTATATTTTAAATTTCAGCGATATAAAAGAAGACGGCATTCAAGATTGGGTGTCATTTAACGACCCTAGTACTATAGATCAACCGGATGAGAGACAATCCATTTTTAAGAATAAAGTTCTTGAGAATTTTAATAATATTAGTGATAAAGATATAAACTATCCGGAAGAAAATGATTGGACGTCATGGCGGAGAACTCCTTTAGGGCATGGTTACAGTCCTCTAAAACAGATAAATAAGGAAAATGTTAAGAAATTGAGACTTGCTTGGTCTCTAACTATGAATGATGGAAGTAATCAAGGTACTCCACTTATATCACAAGGTATTATGATACTGACGCACCCCGGAAATATGGTGCAAGCTTTAAACGCAGAAAATGGAAAATTGATTTGGGAGTACAGATATACATATCCTAAAGATTCTATGGTTCTAGGTGGGCCAACAAAAAATATTGCTATATATAAAGATAAAATCTTTATGGCGACTTATGATGCCGCATTAATAGCTCTCGACATTAGAACTGGAAAACTCTTATGGAAAACTATAAAGGCCAACTACAAAGATGGATATACACACTCAAGTGGTCCAATTATTGCTAATGGAACTGTGATTTCAGGTATTAATGGTTGCGAAAGATATATTGAAGATGGATGCTTTATAACAGGTCATGACCCTAATTCTGGGAAAGAGATATGGAGAACATCAACAGTTGCACTTTCTGGAGATATTAATAGTGCTTCATGGGGGGATACTCCTGATATTTTTAAAGCGGGGTCAGACACCTGGGTAGCTGGAAGCTATGATCCCATTCTTAATACCTTCTACATTGGCACATCTCAAGCGAAACCCTGGGTCGCTGCCAGTAGGGGTATGTCACCAAACGAGAAAGCTCTATATACAAACTCGACATTAGCAATGGATCCCAAAACAGGAAAAATACTTTGGTTCTTCCAACACATACCAGGCGAAACCATAGACATGGAAGTAGGTTTTGAAAGAATTTTAGCTAATATTGGTGATAAAAAAGTAGTACTTACTGTGGGAAAGGATGGAATCCTTTGGAAGCTTGATAGAGAAAATGGAAAATTTATAGATCTAAAGGAGACAATAAATCAGAATATTTACAAAACAGTAAACAGAAAAAAAGGGATGGTATCTTATAGAGACGATATTTTATTATCAAAAATTGATACACCATTTTCGGCTTGTCCTGGAATCTATGGTGGACACAATTGGCAGGCTGCCTCTTATGATCCTGAAAATAACTTAATAGTTATCCCCCTACATCAACTATGTGCGGATATGGTAGGTAGATATATTGAACAAAAAGAAGGAGGCGGAGGATATGGTGCGGATTCAAGATCTTATAAAATGGACAACATTGATGGTAAGGTAGGAAAATTAGTATCAATCAATATAGAAAATATGAATCAAATTTGGGAATATGAACAAGATGCAATGTTTTTAACGGGTGCCTTAACTACAGCAGGAGGCCTTACCTTTATAGGAGATCTAGATAGAAAATTTATGGCTTTTAATACTAAAACAGGAGAACTTTTATGGCATTCAGTGCTTGGTTCGGCTTTACATGGATTTCCTGTCTCTTATGCAAAAAATGGAAAACAATATATTGCAGTACAAACTGGAATGGGAGTATTTCGTGCTTTAACTTCTTCAATAAGCCCAGAAATATATCAACCTGAGGGCGGAAATGCTATTTATGTATTTGAATTACAAAATTAGAAAATCTTATGTCACACAATAAAACCATCTTAATAACTGGTTCATCAGCTGGGATTGGTAAAGCAACTGTAGAATATTTCATAAAAAAAAGATGGAATGTTGCGGCAACAATGAGAGATCCAAGTAAGTTTAATGTCAAAACTGGAGATAATCTTAAAACTTATAAAATGGATGTTAATTCAAGTAAAAGCATTAAAGTTGCAGTATCTAAAGTTCTAAAAGATTTTGATTCAATAGATGTCCTTGTTAATAATGCTGGCTTTGCTTCAAGGGGGCCATTAGAATTATCAACAAAGAAATCTATCAAAGATCAATTTGACACAAATCTATTCGGGGTAATTGATACGATAAAAGAGATATTACCTATAATGAGACAAAATAAAGAAGGAATTATTATCAATGTCTCTAGTGCACAAGTTTTGTTTCCTGGTCCATATAATATACTTTACTCAACAAGTAAGTGGGCTCTAGAAGGTTTAAGCGAGGCGTTATCGGTCGAATTATATCCATTTGGAATAAGAACAAAAATAATCGTTCCAGGGGCAATAAATACAAACTTTAGAGAAAATTCAGTAATAGCAGATGTAATAGGATCTCCTTATGAAGATGGAATGGAGTCTTTTTGGAAAATGATTAAAAATCTCGTTTCGGCTGGAAGTAGTGCTTCATCTGTTGCAGAAGCAATATATAAAGCTGCTACAGATAAATCTGATCGACTAAGATATCAGGTAGGAAAAGATAGTATTAAAAGTTATAAAAGAAGAAGTAAATTAGGAGATGAAGAGATTGTTTCATCATATAGAAAGCAATTATTCTCTTAAACCGGCTTGTTTCATAAGAGGCAGAATTTTTTCACCAAATTGACTAAGACCATCTTTGTAATCTACCCAACTTAAAGTAAGGCCATCTAAACCATTATTAGAAAATTCCAATAATTTATCAACTATTTGTTCTGGTGTCCCAATCATTGGCATCGCCCCATAACCCGCTATCATATTTTCGGCCATAGATTCCCATCCATCACCTAAAGCGCTTTGGGAATTAGGTATCAAAACGTCTAGAAGATTTCTAACTCCCTTCCAATCCCCTTTTTCATGAACATAATATTCTAGATATTCTAAGGCTTCTTCCTTAGTATCACGACAAACAATATACGCCTGACCAAAAACTTTAATGTCTCGATTATATTTATTTTTTGCTAGCTCTTTAACTTGTTTAGAGATATTTCCTGCTGAATTGATATCTTTAGCAACTACAAAATTTAGATCAGTATTTTTGGCGGCAAATTCTTGTCCTCTTAGACTGTTTCCAGCGCTCATAGTAACCGGGCCTCCTTTTTGCAAAGGTTTCGGTTCTGAGTAAGCTCCGGGAGAATTAAAGTATTTACCTTTGTAATCAAACTCACCCTCAATTGACCACAAATCTTTACACAAATTAAGCCATTCTTCTGCAACATCATATCTTTCATCATGGTCCCTTTGTTTTAATCCAAACATATTTATTTCATTTTCATTCCATCCAGCCACCAAATTCAAACCGAATCTACCTTTAGAAATATGATCTATAGTAGCCACTTCTTTAGCTGCACGTATAGGGTGTACGGTTGGGACATGAAACGTTGCAAAGATAGAAATTTTTTCTGTTGCAGCGGATAGTCCTGCAGCCCATGTGAAAGTCTCAAAATTCCTGTGGTTAAAATTTATATCTCCACCCATGCCTTTCCATCTTGCAACAGGAATAATAGCATCAATACCTAAGAACTCAGCAGTCTTAGCAATTTCAAGAGATTCATCCCATTCAATTTTTAAGGTATTATCTAAGTTAGTCATGGAGCACCCGCTACTAACGTTGAGCCCAAATACTGCTAGCTTAAGTTTATTCTTACTACTAAGGATTGGATGTTGTGCTTTTGTTTCACTCATATTAGCGTAACATTATAGTAAATTTTCTAAACATCCTATTTCATTTAATATTTTGTTAATATTTGTTTTATTTTTTATAAGATTATATTTCTCCTTTAATACCTTTAAAGATTTAACATGGTATTTTTGTGGCCCCCCAATAGAATGAATATAATCTTGTCCTTTGATTTTTACTGACACCTCTTCCTTAGCGGCGTTCATAGCGTTAGTTACTGCATTAGACCACGGTAAAAAGACCTCCCCTACCTCAGTTTTCAAAATTGGGTATAAAGTGTTTTCTAATGTCTCCCATTTTTCAAAAGCTCCTTTATTATCAGGATTATGCATTCTTTTAATCCAACCCAATAAACCACTATATTTATCGAGTATAAATTTATTGGGAGTCGGATCCTGCCACGCATTATAAATTTGTCCCCATAAAGAAAAATCTGCATATGAAGGTCTCTCACCAAAAATATATGACCTACCTTTCAAATGTTCTTGCAGTAAAGCTAAAAGATTATGGAAAGATGATTCTATGGTTCTTTGAGTATTTTCATTAGACCCTATTACCCACAATCTATTACTCATTCTCTGTTTAATTGATTTAGAGATTTTAGACTTAAACAATTGTTTCACTATTGGAATAATTTTTATAAATAAGGGTAAATTCATATTCGCTATTCTTCTGCTTGCAGAGTCCTGATCTATTTCTGCTTTCCATCTATAATGAAACATATGTTTATTTCCCCATTCATCAGCATACTCTTCGAGTAGTATAGATAAAAATTTAAGGGTTTCATCCTCAGGGTACACTGATGGCTCAGGATATAAATTTTCCATCATATCAATAATCGGGGTAGAATCTTGGAATCCTTCCTTAGTAGGGCTAACTACCAGAGGAATAATTGGTATCTTTGCATATTTTATATATTCTTTTTGATTTGTTGGTCCTCTAACCAGCTAATTGTAAGAAATTCCTTTATAACGAAAATATGACCTAACTTTAACAGAATAAGGGGATAACTCGGCTCCAAAAATTTTGTATTGTTCAGGCATGAATATCCTCTTAATAGCTTTCTATCATTCAATAATACATAACTTAAAAAGTTATAAAACTTTTAACTAACTAAAGAAGATAATATACAAAATCCATTTTATCGAAATGAAATATCTAGTTTTTTTGAATCAGATTTAGATAAAAGAATTTGCCACAAATGATTCGAGCGTGTACGGAAAGAAGCCGCGCTTTGTAATAGCCAATAAGTCCACATACGGTAAAATTTTTGGTCATACCTGTGCTTCAATGATTTGTAATGATCTGTAAAATTTTCATACCAACACATAATGGTCTTATCATAGTCGGGGCCAAAATTATGCCAATCATCAATTTTAAATAAGCCCTCCATTGCGGTTGTTATTTGTTTAGAAGAAGGCACAAGACCGTTAGGAAAAATATATTTGTTAATCCATGGGTCTGTTGAGGTATAAGACTTATCAACCCCAATAGTATGCAACAGGAAAACTCCATCGTCTTTTAAACATTTATTTACTGATTCAAAATATTTTCTAAAATTCTGATGACCAACTGCCTCAAACATACCTATTGAGTATATGGCATCAAATTGATCTTCTAAATCTCGGTAATCCATTAAAAGTATTTCTACATCTAACCCTGCACAGTTTTCTTTAGCATATAGATATTGTTCATTTGAAATAGTATTACCTATTACTTTTACATCATATGTTTCGGCAAAATATTTTGCTGCACCACCCCAACCACAGCCTATATCAAGGACCTTCATTCCAGGTTTTAAATTTATTTTATTTGCTACTAAATCTAATTTTGATTTTTGGGACTCTTCTAAATTCAAAACATTTTCAGGCCAATATCCACATGTGTACATCATACGTTTGTCAAGCATCAAAGAAAATAAATCATTGCCAATATCGTAATGTTTCTCGCCTACAATAAAGGATCTTGAAATTGATTGTAAGTTTATTAGTCGGCTTACAATACTTGATAGTTGATATTGTAGTTTTCCAAATCTTGTGTCCAGACCAGCAGAGAGTATTTTTTCAAAGAACAGGTCTAGTCTTTGACATTCGAACCATCCATCCATGTAAGATTCTCCTAATCCCATGGACCCATTAAAAAATACTCTATTAAAAAGTTTGGAATTAATTATAGATATATCCCAAGGCCTCGAACCATCGACTCTAATATCATGTTCTTCTAATATTTTTCTAAAATAATTTTCTAAAATTTTCATTTAATTGATAATGTATAAAATTTTAATTAATCCATTCATAAATCTTTAACCTATTAAGATTTTCTTCGATGTTTTACATAAATAATCATAGTAACTCTTTTTGATTATTAGTTTATTTTTTTTGTTTTCTAAATCTTTTTTTGCTTGGGCCAAAGAATTTATTAAAAAACTGCGATAATCATGTAATTTAATTGACCATAATTCATCATTTTTAATGTTGTTCTGTTTTCTTAGTGTTCGGTATAGATAATTTGTGGTTTTTGACATTCTGATATCAAATTTTTTATTTAATTCATCCGAGATATGAACTTGTTGAATAAAAAAAATATAATTTTTCCAAGATTTTTCTTTTAGAACTTTATTATATACAGGCGTTATTAAGATTTCGAGAATTTTATCGGTATTAAGTTTATTTTGATTAATATTAAATTCAGAAAGCATAGAAACAAATTCAACTTCTAATTTTTGTAATCTTAAATCCAATATTGAATCTATTAATGCGTCCTTAGCCCCGAAGTGATAATATATTGAAGAGGAATTTTTTTGATTAGCGTGCTTATTTATATCTCTTGTAGTAACCCCAATACTACCATACTTTCCTATAAGATATTCTGCTGAATAAATAATTCTTAATTTGGTTTCAGAGCTAGTTTTATTGCTTTCAAATTCTGAATGAGGTCCAATAGATCTATTGCTTTTACTAATCATTAATTCTCTTTCACTAAAACAATTAATATTATTTTTTATAATTTTTCAAGTCTAAATTAATAATGCATTTGCATTAGAAATAAAATAAATATATAATTTAGAAATTATAGTTAAAGACAGTTAACTTTACTAAATATCTAACTACCCTCCCAAAGGTTAAGTTAGTATAATAATTCAACCCTTATTTATTTATAGATAAGGGTTGTTTGCTTTCTTAGGCAAGTGATAATAGTATTGTGAGATGACTAATGTGGACAATAAAGATGTTGACCTTACTGATATAGAAATCCAGCAATGTCCTTATAATGCTTATAAAAAATTAAGGAATGAAAATCCAGTTTATCAAGATCCAAAAACAGGATTTTTTATAATAACTAAATATCAAGATGTAAGAAGAGTTTTAACAGATCCAAAAAACTTTTCTAATTCTATTGGTGCTGCAGGGCAAAGGGAAAAGGCAAATATAAATTCCGAACATGTAAGAAAAGGTATAGAACTTTTTGAAGAAAATGGATGGGTTCCTGCTCCAACTCTAGCCGCAAGAGATGATCCAAATCATAAAGAAATGAGATCAATTTTTGATCAGGCCTTTCGACCAAAAAGAATCAAAGAAATAGACCCAGATGTAGAAAGATTATCTTATAAATTAATAGAAAATTTTTTGTCAGATGGATATTGTGATTGGGTTAAACAATTTTCTATACCCCTACCCTTAAAAATTATAGGAGTTCAAATGGGGATAGAGGACGAAGAAGACCTTTGGAAAATCAAAAACTCTACAGATGCTTTTTTTCATAGAATTGGAATGATGTTGTCAGAAGAAGAAGAGTTAAAAACCATTGAAAGAGAAATAGAAGGTCAACACTACTTTCAACCTATCTTTGAACAATTAAGGAAATGTCCGAACGAGACATTGTTGAGTGAACTCGTAAACACAGAGATTGAAGCCTGGGGAAGGACTTTAAATGATAATGAGCTGCATGCTGAAATGATGGCTGATACTTTTGTGGGTGGAAGTGAAACTACAACTAATGCTCTATCGGCAGGCATTAAATTATTAATAGAAAAACCGGATATCTGGAATAAATTAAAATCTGATCCTTATAAATATTTAAAGGTTTTTATTGAAGAGGTTTTGAGACTTGAATCCCCCGTTCAAAGTCTAATGAGACACACGGTAAACAATGTTGAGTTAAGTGGTGTTAATATACCTAAAGGTTCAGTTATTAATGTTCGTTATGCTGCAGCTAACAGGGATGAAGAATTTTTCGAAAATCCAGAAGAAATTGATCTTGAACGAAAGAAGCCTGGTTCTCATTTAGCCTTTGGATCTGGTATTCACCATTGTTTAGGAGCTCCCTTAGCAAGAAGAGAGCTTTATTGGGGTTTCAAAGCTGCTCTTGATTCTTTCGATGAAATAAAATTCTCTGAGGGCAAAAACACTTTTAGATATCACCCTCATTATTTATTAAGGTCATTAAAAGAATTACATATAGAATTCATTCCAACTAAATAGAATTATTTCTTAGGAAATGAAAATATTAAAGTACTTAGGAAAAAATAATCATTATTTTCAAAGTTTTATTTTAATTGAATGATTTTCTTTCCAAGATAGAGAATGGGAAAGAGCTAATATTTTGATTGTTATCTCACTTTAATTAGTTATTATTATCGCATGAAATTTCTCAAATACATAGGTTTTGTTGGGCTTTTAGCTGTAATTTCATTCTTTTTGTTTAATGAAAAAGAAATAGCCTCATTAGAAAGACCTATACCAGCTAATCTTTCAGAAAATTTAAGAGAAGATAGTAGGAAACTTCCTTTTACAGGTGCTCATAATTTTAGAGATCTAGGTGGTTACAAAACTGCGGATGGGAAAACTGTTAAATGGGGCAAAGTTTATCGATCAGATAATCTCCATTCACTTACTGATGAAGATGTTAAATACATGGAAAGATTAAATCTAAAATCTGTAGTTGATTTCCGTTCTGATGAAGAAAGAAATGAGGAACCTGATAGATTAACTCCTGATATGACTCCAATTTTGCTACCAATAAAGTTTGAGCCAGAGGGAATAACAGAAACTTTGATGAGGGATTTAACTTTTGGAGACCTCGATTCTTCAAATTTATTACGAGACTTTAATATTATATTAGTTAAAGAATTTACTGAAGAATACAGACAATTTTTTCGTCATATAGTCGATAATGGTGGAGAACCTTTTGTTTTACATTGTACTGCTGGAAAAGATAGAGCTGGGTTTGGTAGCGCTATGATTTTAACAATTTTAGGCGTTCCAAGAGAAAAAGTTATTGAAGATTATTTATTAACCAATACATATGTCAGTGATCATGTTGATAGTGAATTGCTAGAAATTGAACTTAAAACTTTTTTCAGAGCTGATAGTGATAATTTAAGAAAGATAAATCTAGTCGAGGAAAGATACATACAGGCGGCCTTTGATACTATTGATAGTCATTGGGGCGGAATGGACAAATACCTTTCAGAAGGCCTAAACTTGAATGAAAGTGATATTGAAAAATTGAAAAGTATCTACCTTGAATAGTAAATTATTTCAAATATTTAGAGTGGTGATTTAAGAATCCACAGCCTCTCATTCCTTAGAGCTCTTTTTACATACTCCTATATAATTCGTGTCCTGGTTTAGAGATATCGGGAGTATGTAAAGTACCTCCCTCTAAAATTGCTCCTTGCGATAAGTCGGTATACGATTTTTTCCAATCCAAAATATAAATTCTCTTGGAAATTCTCCATTCACCATTACGTTTTTCAAATTCATCTAAATAACGCCCACCATACATATTACTAGGGTCATCATTGCCACTTGATCCGGTAGAGATTCCATAGGATTCTACTTCCGCTTTGTTACCATTAATCTTGATTATCTCGCCGGCCACTAGATGCCACCTTTTGACTGCTTTTTGTTCATGCACCATAACCATAGGAACAAATTCGTCTGCACGGCCTGAAAAAAAACCATAATCTACATGAGCATCTGGCCAATAACAAGATGCTTGTCCAGCTTCATCAAGCCAATCCATAGTACGAGAATATCTTTGTAATATCTCATTTATTTCTTGTTTATCAAGAAGTTCTTGTAGTCGATCGTCCATTCTATATCTCCTTATTATATTTCTTATTATCTTTGTCTTGTCTTTCTTACTTAAAAGTAAATTAGATAATAACCCAAATTTAACAATTATCTAACTAATGTTAGAGATTAGTGGTGTTACACTTTTTTATTATTTAAACTCAATTGTGCTTTTCAAAGGTCTCATTGATTCAAAAAAATTAGAAGGAGAATATAATGAATAATTTAATATTAAATCCAGTACTGTGTATGGCTATTTTGACTTTTTTTATGATGATTTGGATGTATGCCTCAAGGATTCCTGCATCAAAAATTCTTGAGGAAAAAGGAATAGATCTTCAAGATTTATCTCACCCATCAAAATTAGGTGGTATTTTTCCAAGTAAAGTAGAAAGAGTAGCAGATAATTATAATCATCTATTTGAACAACCAACTGTTTTCTACGCAATAATATTTATAATTTGGGCGCTCCAACTAACTGATAGTTTTTATATTAATTGCGCGTGGCTTTACTTTATCATTCGTCTAATTCATTCAATCTTTCAATCAACGTTGAATATGGTTTGGGTTAGATTTGGATTATTTATGATAAGTTGGATTATATTAGCATTGATGATTTTTAGAGTAAGCTTTGCTGTAATTTTTTAACGCTTTGGATGACTGGAACTCAGAGGTTTGAACCCACAACCCTGCCCCTTAGTAACTATACCTCGAAGGGTTTATAATGGTAGAATTCTCACTTTATTAAAAGAATATGCCAAACACTAATGCCATAGATATCACAAAAATACTTCACGAAAGTACTTGTTAAATCCAAAGAATATTTAAACTAACACATCCTTTGGTCTTTTTTAATCATGATCCATAACTAAATTGGATATTTTGAATTAAATCCTCAGAAAGACTTTTTGCAACAGGACAATTTATTGCTGCTTGTTCAAGAAATTTCTTATATTTAATATCGTAATCGCTAAGGAAATAAAATTCGATTTTTATTTCAATAATTCGTCTAGGGTCAACACCCATAATCTTACTAACCTCGGCACGAGTTCCATTTATATCTATATTATGACGATTAGCTGTAATTCCCATGACAGTTAACATACAATTAGCTAAAGAAGTTGCTACTAGATCTGTGGGTGAAAATGCTTCTCCCTTTCCATTATTATCAATAGGAGCATCAGTCCTAACTTTGTTACCTGACTGAATATGTTTACTTTCCGTTCTTAGGTTTCCATAATAAAGAACTTCTGAATCTATCATTTTATTTCCCATGCTGTCTGTGCTCCTTGCCATGTCACAAGAGCTAAAGTATTTCCATCTTGGTCAATAAAATTCAAAGGCCCCAAAAAAGTCATATAAAATTCACTGTCTTCTTTAAAATAGGTTTTATCGTGCTGGGCATTACAAGGCTCATAACCATAACCAGGTGCTATAGCGGTTGACCCCCCGTCATCATCTCCACCCCTAACTTCCATATATCCTTTTGTTAAAAAATATTCACCTGGACCAATATGTACGTGTCTATTAAAAGAAGATCCAGCAGGGCAATCAAAGATAGCCGTCCATGCTCCCGTTTCAGGTGAAACATTTAACAGTTTCCATTTTATTGGTCCCTCGCATAATCCTTCAGGAAATGATGCCCATTCCAATTTTTCTATTTGAACATATCTTCCCTCAAGTGGGTTTTGGTGGCTAACTTCATGTGATGTATTGTTCATCTTACTCTCCCGTTTCGCTTTAAATACAGTGTACTAAACTTAATTTAGAATGCAAATTATGGAAATAATCACAGGATTAATGTCCAAACATTTACTTAATGAAGTAATTAAGATTATTTGAATATGGACAATACTCCTTTACTCTTATTTGTTAAGATGAGGAGAATAATATGAAGGTATTTATGACCGGTACCACAGGCCACGTTGGTAGTGTCGCACTAGACCATTTTGTCAATGAAGGCCATGAGGTATTCGCGCTAGTGCGACCACATCACATTCCTAATTTAGCAAAACGAAAACACGTTAACTGGATCGCGGGAGATTTTGCAGACACAGAAATTATTAATGACACAGCAACAAAAACCGACGCAGCTGTTCATATCGGTGCTTCCCACGATAATGAAATGGAGTACCTCGATGCTAATGCCATCGCTGCAATCGCAGATGCTTTCAACCAATCTGGGAAAGTATTTGTCTCGACTAGTGCCGACATTGTGTACGGTGACACTGGATTGACGCCACGCGATGAGCATGAACCCATCGAAAACCCACCTCCTTTAAGAGTATGGCGTGCTCGTCATGACCTTGAAGTTGTTGCACTATCCGAACGTGGTATTCGTGGTGTTGTCCTGCGCCCCGGTCTGATTTACGGTCGTGCCGGTGGCTGGCTTTCAGGGTTGATACTGAGAGCTCAAGAGACTGGTATTTCTCGCTACATCGGTAAAGGTCTTAATCTCACAAGCACAATTCACGTAGAGGCACTCGCCGATTTGTATCTAAAAGCCGTAATCAATGAGTCTGCTACTGGAATTTATAACGCAGCTTCGGATGAAGTCGTGTGTAGTATGGATACCGCACATTTAATTGCTAAATATTATGGTCCAGGAATAGAAGCAATGTCCTGGCCAATCGAAGAGGCACGCGAAGCACTAGGAGATTTGGCTGACCTCAGTTTAATTGAGTGTATTGTGTCATCCAATCGTGCTCGCAGTGAACTTTGTTGGCATCCAGTTGCTCAAAGTCTCACTAGCGAACTGGCAAGTGGTTCGTATCGTAAAGGTCCGCTTATCCCATATCACATGTAGGAATCTAATTGAAAGTTGGCCGAAATAGCTAGATTTGAACCTACAACCACAAGTTCCCTCGACCTGTAGAATGCAAATTCACAATTATGGTTAAATTCCAAGTATTATGGTATTTTTAAGTTGAGGATCATCAGCTGATTCAAGTGAATCCATTAATGTCCAAAATTAATATTTATAGTTATTGGCAATAATAACTCTATTATTTAAATTTATTGGTCTTAAAAGGAAATAAAGTTAGCAATGAAAAATTTAAATGATGAAATTATCTTTCCTTGTGGAACCTCTATGAAGAATCGATTCATGTTAGCTCCACTAACTAACACTCAAAGCCATGAAGACGGTTGCTTGTCTGATGAAGAATTTAATTGGTTAACATTAAGAGCCAAAGGTAATTTTGGTATAACAATGTCCTGTGCCTCTCACGTGCAAGAAATAGGTAAAGGTTTTTCAGGCCAATTAGGAATATTTAATGATAACCACATAGAAGGTTTAAAGAGATTAACTGATGAAATAAAAACTTATAATAGCCTTGCGATTGCTCAACTTCATCATGCAGGCATGAGATCTCCAGAGGATATAATTGGAGAAAAACCTGTATGTCCTTCTGCAGATGAAAAAACCAATTCTAGAGCATTATCTCTAGATGAGATTAAACATTTACGTGATGACTTTATTAATGCAGCCGTAAGAGCAAAAAAATCCGGTTATGAAGGTGTAGAAATACATGGTGCTCATGGCTATATCCTGTGTCAATTTTTGAGTTCAACAATAAATAAAAGAAAAGATGAGTATGGAGGTTCATTAGAAAATAGGTCCAGAATAATATTTGAAATAGTTAAAGGAATTAGAGAAAATTGTGGGAATAGTTTTTTATTGGGAGTAAGGCTTTCGGCAGAAAGATTTGGGGTAAAGTTGAGTGAGATTAAAATAGTATGCCAGAGACTAATTGATGAACAGAAAATAGATTTTTTAGACATGTCGTTATGGGATTCATTTAAATATCCAAATGAAGATGAGCATAAAGGAAAAACCTTACTTCAGCATTTTACAGAATTAGATTTTAAAGATGTTTTATTAACAGTAGCGGGAAATATCAGGACTAGTCAGAATGTAAATGATATCATTAATTCTGGAGTTGATTTTGTTACAGTTGGAAGAGCAGCAATATTACATCATGACTTTCCAGTCAAAATAATGGAAAACCCAAATTTCAACCCAATTGATCTCCCTGCTCCTAAATCGCATCTAAGAGAAGAAGGTTTAAGTGAAAAATTCATTGATTATTTAAAATTTTTTAAAGGCTTCGTTGAAGAATAAATTTTGATAAAATTTTTATTTTGAGGAAATTTCATTCTTTTATGGTTAAGAAATTGTCTATATTTTTCTGAAGCAAAACTGTTATAGCAAATTGTTCAAAATATACGATAACTAGAATAAGAACTATTGCTATTAACCATTCCATGCACTGTTTTACCCTTCACCACAAAACAATCAATACTTATTCTACTGCCCAATCATCTGTTTTTTCTATTGATAAGGCGTAGTGTTTTCTACCTAAACCAAGCAAAATAACACCTATTAAACCGAAGAAGATAGTCATGGTTATCATTGAGTAACGAACACCATCATAACCAGGAAAAATGAACTCATTGAAAGCTCCGGCCAATGGTGGTCCTAACATCATACCAATCGCTCCGGTAAGCATATATCCAGCAGCTACTCGCGCTCTTAAGTTAGGAGGAGTAATCACAGGTAAGGCACCACTTGCAATTCCAAAAGGAGAGTTAACGGCCGTAAGAGCTGGAGCGTAGAAAATAAAAGCCCAAAACGGACTTGGTGCTACTAGAATTAGTAAAATAGTTGGAATAGTTATAATACCACCAATCATACCAGCTGTAATATTCGCATCTTTATGACCTCGATCAGTTAATTTTTTTGCTAAAAGAGCTACGAGTAAAGGCCCTAATGGGCCGAAGACCAAGAAAATCCAACCAAATATTTGAGATGCTTCAGCTGCTTCGAGACCATGAACTCGTACAAAAAAAGTAATACTCCAAAAAACAAAGGCGTAACCAGTTAAAACCAAAGATAAATTACCTAAATGATGATAGATGATGGTTGCTTTATGTTGTTTATAAAAGTCTAATAGTTGCTCTAGCCCTGGTTTATTCTCAATTGGTCCTACGGAAGGACGTCTAACAGGTTCTTTTATTAAAAGGAAAAAAATCGATAGAAAAAAACCGGGGATAGCCACATAAACAAAAGTTTGTTGCCATGGTCGTAGCTCGCCAATGATCGGTAAAATAAGTGGGTCTGCTTGCTCTACTGCACTAAGAACTAGTCCTCCAATAATGAAAGCGATTCCTGTTCCAATTACTGGTCCGGTTTGAAAAATGCTTACCGCCATTGGAATATCTTTTCGTGGAAAATAATCACCTATAAGGGAGGTTGCAGAAGGGGTTAAGGTTGCTTCACCAACACCAACACCAATTCGTGCCATAAATATTTGCCAATAATTTTGGGTAAGGCCGCATGCAACGGTGAGTAAAGACCAAAGAAAAATCCCAAATGTAATAATATGTTTTCTACTTTTTTTATCCGCAAGTGACGCGATAGGAATTGCTGCCGCGGCATAGAAAAGGGCAAAAACACCATACAGCCACCCTATCTCGGTATCACCAACACCAAGATCATCTTTCATAGGTTCAACAACAATAGCTACGACTTGTCGATCAACAAACGCAATTAAAGAGACAATGATTAAAACAAAAACAACGAACCATGCATAATTACGGTTGGGAAATGGAATTGGGCTGTTGATAGCTTAACTCTCTTTAATTCTTAGAAAATTAACTTTCGCAGTAAAAATACTTAAAATGCAAGACCTAAAACTATTTTAACATAATCTCTATTTCAGAACTGAAAAAAATAACCGATACATCTATAATTCTTATTAATTGAGATCTACCGCATATCTCTTAAGATCTTCAATATCAACATAATTGAGGGCCCCAATGTGTGTCGATGACAATACAACTTTGGGTGCAGCATTTGCCTCCAAAGCTTCTTGCCATCTCGGTGCACATAAGCACCATTGATCCCCTGGATTTAATCCAGTGAAGCCAGATGCTGGCATTGGAGTGGAAAGGTCATTGCCCACAGAAGCGCTGTATTCTAAAAACTCCTCAGTAACTAAAGTGCAGACAGTATGACTACCCATATCTTGATCGGATGTATCGCAACAACCGTTTCTAAAAAAACCGGTCATGGGTGAATTACTACACTCTTTAAGTGGCTCACCTAAAATATTAATCGACTCATCCATTAAATCTACTCCCTTGCATAAATGAGGATAGTCAATTAGCTGATACGAGGCAATATAAAGAAGGTTTTATTGATGGTCTTAATATAATAGGATATTAATATGACTAATTTCGATTTCGGCAATTCAACACATATCGCTGATCCGCATTTATTTGCCAACGGCGAGGTGCTTGAGCATTTTAAGCGGTTACGCATGGATGATCCGGTGCACTTTAGTTCCGACAGTCCCTACGGACCATATTGGTCTGTTACCCGTTATAGCGATATCGTTAGGGTGGACAAGGACCATGCTGTTTTTTCCTCAGATGCACATCTTGGAGGCATTATAATAGATGACGGTATATTCAAAGACGAGAATTCCGATTTCTTTATTCAAAATTTTATCTCTATGGATCCACCACGTCACGGTCCAGTTCGAAATTCAGTTAACAAAATAGTCTCTGCACCCAGTTTAGCTAATTTCGAGAATTTAATTCGATCTAATACTCAGATTATCTTAAATGATTTACCGATAGGTGAAGAGTTTGATTGGGTAAGTCACGTCTCAATAGAACTAACAACCCGCATGTTAGCTATACTTTTGGACTTTCCGTTTGAGGACAGATACAAGCTTACACGTTGGTCCGATGTTGCGGCTGCAGAAAGTGATTCTCCTATCGTTGGGAGTCAAGAACAAAGATTAAAAGAACTCATGGAGTGCCTGGAATATTTTTTAAATCTTAAAGCTGAAAGAACTGATGGTCCACCTAGATTAGACTTAGTCAGCATGATGGTTCAGGATGCTGCTACAAAAGATCAGCCCGATATAGAATTTTTAGGTAACTTGTTACTTCTTATTGTGGGAGGAAATGATACTACCCGAAACAGCATGAGCGGTAGCATTAATGCGTTTCATCAGTTCCCAGAACAACTGTCAAAGTTAAAGTCTTATCCTAAATTTATTCCCAGTGCAGTTTCAGAAATCATTCGATGGCAGACGCCGCTGGCTCATATGCGCCGAACAGCTATCCAAGATGCTGAGGTTGGTTCTAAATTGATAAAAAAAGGTGACAAGATAGTTATGTGGTATATATCCGGAAATCGGGACACTGACATTTTTAAAAACCCTGACAATATCGATATTGAAAGACACAATGTACGCAACCATATGTCATTCGGTTTTGGTATACATAGATGTCTAGGATTACGCCTTGCGGAGTTACAACTGAAAATTCTTTGGGAGGAAATACTCTCCCGGTTTGACAAAATAGAGGTTGTCCATGAGCCTACTCGAGTATTGTCGAATTTCGTAAATGGCTACTCAAAAATGCCTGTAGTTATTCATCCTAAAAATTAAAAGATTGTTGTCTCTTAATGAAATATTTAATGGTATTTTACATATTATTAAACTTGGTGCAGTTCCCTTAATAATTGTTGTAATTATTTTATATATAAAATTTAAAGAAAGATTTTTTTAACATTTAATCAAAGGTCTGTTGGCTTATGACTGTGATTAGGAGGAAGATATGTCAGATAATGATGAAGATATTGATATTATAAAGAAATTACATAACAAATATTTTGAATTGTTATCCGATAATAATATGGATGAGTTAGAAAATTTATTTAGCTATCCGTCAGCTTTTAAAGGCTTTTTAAATGAAATAGATATAGCTAGTGATAGAGAAGACCTGAAAAGAGTATATGAGAAATTAGTTTCTTCAGCGCCTCAATCCGATCTTGATGCAAACATAACAACCTCAACTGAATTAAAAAATAGCATTCCTTATAAATTAAGAGACGATACTTATGTCATTATAATGGAATATTCTCAATACAAAGAAGATAAATCAGAATTTTTTACAGGTAGAGCTTGTTACTTATTTACTAGATCAGATGATGATTGGAAAATCTCCGGAGTGTTTTAGCAAATTAGTTATAATCATTTTTAGGGCGCTTCAATATTAATTCATAGCCTCAGAATAAGTTTTAATATCAAAGTAATCCCTCCAGATTTTTATTTTACCATTTTCCATTTCAAAAACCCCAACACAAGGTAAATTTACCTTCTTTTCACCTGCAATCGTTCTGTCCAGCCTTTCAGCTATAACTATATCACCCTTAGATATGATAGACAGTATATCCCAAGTTGTATTAGTCCAAGGCTGAATAAATCCATTAATAAATTGACGAATATTTTCTTTTCCTGCAACAGGCTCCATAGGCATATTATGATAAACACCGTCATCAGTAAAATACTCCACTAATTCGTCAGCATCCAGATTAGACCAAGAAATTATAAAATCTCTTATCACATTTTCATTTGATTCATTTGCCATCAAGTAATTCTTTCCTAATAACATAATACTCATTAATAAGACTAATAATATTTTTTTCATACCACCTACCTTTATAGAGCAAAAAAATTATATCCTATAATAATAAATTTATAATTAAGAATTGAAGGCCTTAATGGTCGGAGCGGCGGGATTTGAACCCACGACCCCCGGTCCCCCAGACCGGTGCGCTACCGGGCTGCGCTACGCTCCGATAAAATTTAGGTTAAAATTGAATGAATCTCCTTTAGATCATCCAAAATAATTTGAATGTCTTCTTTATAATGATCGGATCCACTTTGATTTTCTCTACTCAGAAAAAGATTGCGACTTAATGAGGATATTTCTGAAAGATTAACTTTCTTAAGATGCTCTATCGCTCCCTTTATTGTCAAACCATCTTTATGTAGCAAAGTTTTAATAATCATCAAGATTTTTATATCATTAGGTCTATAAAAACGTCTTCCTCCTGATCTTTTTACTGGTCTAACTTGTTTAAATTTAGTCTCCCAGAACCTTAAAACGTATGAAGGGACCCCAACTTCTTCTGAGGCCTCTCCTATGGTTCTATAAGCATCCGGTCCTTTTGATATCATTATTACCTAACTTTTCTATTCGTTATTAACTCTTCTTTTTAACTCTTTGCTAGCTCTAAAAACTGTAACACGCCGGGGCTCAATTACTGCTTCTTCTTTAGTTTTAGGATTTCGACCAATTCTTTGACCTTTATGTTTTACTAGAAAAGTTCCAAAAGAAGTTAGCTTCACTGATTTACCATCAACCAAATCTAATATCATTTCTTCAAAAAATTGATCAACTATTTCAGCAGACTCAGTTTTACTAATTCCAACTTCACTATAAATAATTTCTGAGAGCTCTGCACGTGTTAGTGTTTTAGTCATATTATCCTCTTAATTAATAAGCATAAAACATTGATTTAAAAAAAAAATCAAGCTTTTAAACTACCATCTAATCAAAGATGATCCCCATGTAAAGCCACCACCCATGGCCAAAAATAAAATTAGGTCACCTTTTGAGATTTTTCTATTTTCAACTGCGTCATATAAGGCCAATGGAATTGATGCTGCGGAAGTATTTGCATGTCTATCTAAAGTCATAATAATTTTATTCCTATCCATTCCAACCTTTCTAGCAACCGCTTCAAGGATCCTTGAATTAGCTTGGTGAGGTATAAATAAATCTATATCATCAATTTTTAAATTATTATATTTTAGAGCCTCTTCAACTACTGATGAAAGATTCTTAACTGCATGTTTAAAAACTCCTGGGCCATCCATCTTTAAAAAACCTACAGAAGAAGATGTTGATGGACCTCCATCAACATAAAGCATATCTCCATACTCGCCATCAGAATGAAGATGATTACTTAAAATACCAGAGTTAGTATTTGATGAATCTGATTGCAGCACCACTGCCCCCGCTCCATCTCCAAAAAGAACACAAGTAGATCGATCTCTCCAATCTAAAATCCTGCTAAAAGTTTCGGATCCAATTACTAAAGCATTTTTAACTTTTTCTAGTCTTATAGCATTATCGGCTGATTCAAGAGCAAAAACAAAACCAGAGCAAACAGCCTGTAAATCATACGCATAACCATTTTTAATACCTAAGCCTTTTTGAATTGCAGTAGCTGTTGCAGGAAACGTATTGTCTGGCGTAGCTGTGGCTAGAACAATCATCTCAATATCAGAATTCTTAAGGCCTGAGTTTTTTATAGCTATCTCAGAAGCCTCTAGACCGAGAGTAGAAGTCAACTCATTGGTTGTTGCGATTCTTCTTTCTTTAATCCCTGTCCTTTCTACAATCCATTCGTCGTTTGTGTCTATAGTTTGTGAGAGATCTTTATTTGTTACAATCTTCTTTGGTAATGCTGCTCCAACTCCAATAATACGTGATCGGATTTTTTTGTTAGCAGTGGAGTCCATTAGATATTTATTCCAATCAGATCTTCAATTTTTTTAGAAATATTAGATCGTGCAAGATTTATACTAAATTCGATAGCTTTAGCAAAACTAGTTGCGTCGGCTCCTCCATGACTCTTAATAACTAATCCATTTAATCCTAAAAAAAAGCCACCATTATTTCCTCTAGGGTCCATTTTTTCCTTTAGAGAAAGAAATGAGTTTTTAGCAATAATCATTCCAATTTTTCCTCTTAAAGAAGATTTAAAAATGGTAGACATATAATGTGATAAAAGTTTGGCAATACCTTCGGCCGTCTTAAGGGCTATATTTCCCGTAAAACCATCGGTAATTATCACGTCTGATTTTCCTAAAGACAAATCATCACCTTCAACAAAACCTATATAATCACCTTTAAAAATAGCGGAAAGTTTTTCAGAGGCAATCTTTAGATCTTCTGTTCCCTTAGTATCTTCATGACCTATATTTAAAATAGCTACTTTTGGGTTATCTTTTTTTAGTACACAAACCGCATATGCATAGCCCATTATTCCAAACTGAACTAATTGATTAGGAGATACATCAACATTTGCTCCAAGATCTAAAACTACTGTATCTCCCTCAGGGTTAGGCCATAGAGCAGTTATAGCAGGCCTTTCTATTCCGCTTACTGTCTTTAATATTATTTTTGATAAAGCCATCAAAGCTCCAGTGTTTCCCGCCGATAATACAGCTTCTGATTCTCCTCTAGAAACAGACTCAATACTTGACCACATAGAAGATTCTTTTCCAATTTTTCTTAATGCATCAATAGGCTTGACATCCATCGGAACAACTTCATTGCTATGGAAAATCTTCGTGTTGTCTCTAAGGTTAGAATATTTATTAATATGCTGTGCTATAATTTTCTCATCGCCATATATATTGGCATGTATATTTTCAACTTTTGAACAAGCCTTTGCTAAGCCTTTGATAGTGACAGATGGACCAAAGTCTCCACCCATCGCATCAATAGCTATTGTAGTTAATTTATTCAAAATATTTCTTTCTACTAGTACTGATAAAAATAATTAAAATTCCTCTGAAGGTCTTTGTATAATATCTTTATATCCTTTATTGTTGTATTTCTTAATTTTATCATACACATAATTACTTAAAAGATTTGATTCCTTTATTTTTCCTTTTTCGAGAGGCCAGATATTTCTTTGAAGTGATTCAGAAAATAAATCAATATTATCAAATTGGTTATTATATGAATCAATTCGACCATAAATTGATTGTGCGGCAATCTTCATCTTTTTAGCAAAAGTATTATCACTTATTCCAATTTCTCTATATGTTGAATCTAGTTCTTCAATAAATGTTTCTAGTAATTTTTGTTTAAAAAATGTATTTTCTTCGTTTCTTTCATCCAAAATCTTGAAAAGAACAAATATGTGTAAGACAATAATCTCAAATCTTCCTTCAATAGTATCATCAACTTTTAAATCTTTATAAAACCAATTGTTGTAGGAGGTTTGAAGAATCTTTCTATATAAAATTTCATGCGGAGAGGAATAATCCTTATGATCCGGAGTTTTTACAGAGAATATTTCTTTAATTTTTTTAAACATTCTTTAATGGAACATTGACATACAGAATAAAAAGGATCATTTCTTTAATATTATTATAATAATAGATAAACAATAGAATGAAGTATATTAATTTAAATAAGACTTTAGTAATAATTTTATCGTTACACTTGTTTTCGTGTGCGCCAATAATTGAAAACAGGGGCTATGTTTTTGATGAAAAAGTAATAAGAAAAGTTGAGATAGGAAAAACAAATGCCGGTCAAATATTAGAGTTACTTGGCACACCTTCCACTACCTCAACAATAAACGCTACAACATGGTATTATGTGTATAGTAGAGCAGAAACAACTGCATTTAATCCACCAAAAATAACTAAAAGAAGGATTTTAACAGTCGAGTTTGATGAAAAAAGCCAAGTAGAAAATATTGGTGAATATGGACTAGAAGATGGAAATATAATATCCTATGTAGAAAGATCCACGCCAACAAGAGGTCGTGAATTGACTATAATTCAACAATTATTTGGGAATTTAGGAAGATTGGGAGCAGGTAACCTACCTGGAAACTAGTGGTTAATATAGAAAAATTTGAGATAAGTGAGGGTGCTGCTCAAAGAATTAATGAAATCGTAGCACAAGAAAGTGAAAATCTGCACCTCCGTGTATCAGTATTAGGGGGTGGTTGTGCAGGATTTTCTTATAAATTTGATCTTGTTAAAAAAATAGATGAAGAAGATTTAATTTTTGAAAAAGATGGTGCTAAAATACTAATAGATAAAACATTTATGCCATATTTAGTTGGCTCGATAATTGAGTTCGAAGATGATCTAATAGGTAAATCCTTTAAGATTAATAATCCAAACGCAACCTCATCCTGTGGTTGCGGAACATCATTCTCAATCTAAAGTGAAACTCGCGTCTTGGAATGTTAATTCAATCCGTTCAAGAATATCTAATGTTCTTGAATGGATAGAAATTGAAAAACCCGATATCCTCTGTTTACAGGAAACTAAAGTTATAAATCAAGATTTTCCTACAAGCCCATTTGAAGATATTGGTTACAATATAATTACTCATGGGCAAAAAAGTTACAACGGTGTTGCTACACTTTCTAAATTTACCATTGAAGATTCAATTAAAGATCTACCTAACTATAATGATAATCAAGCAAGGTATCTAGAAACCACACATTCTGTCTCCAATAAAATGATTAGGGTTGCAAATATATATTTACCTAACGGAAATCCTACACCTGGAACCAAATATGACTATAAGCTAGAATGGATGAAATCCTTAAAAAATCATCTTGGTAAAACCTTAGAAAACGAAGAAATATTTGTCGTTGTTGGAGATTATAATGTAATTCCTGAAGAAATTGACGTCTTTGAACCAGAAAAATGGTTAGATGACGCACTATTTAAAGTTGAAACTAGAAAAGAATTTAGAAAGATTCTAGCTTTGGGTTTTACTGACTCATTTCGCTCTCTGAATCCTGGAGAACAACAATATACCTTCTGGGATTATCAAAGGGGAGCATGGCAGAGAAATAATGGGTTAAGGATTGATCACATTTTATCTTCACCTGAAGCTGATGATATAATTTCAGAGGTGTATATATCAAAGGATACTAGAGACAAGGACAAACCATCCGATCATGTTCCAATAGTGAGTATTATGAATATTGACTAAATATCAGCATAGCAATGTGTCTCGTCTCTGGCGCCTGGATGTGTTACTGCGCCATATCTCGCGGGCCCCACCTGTTCAGCATACTTCCATAAAGTTCCTGAGTTATAATCAGTTTTAGGTCTATTCCATTTTTTCCTTCTTCGTTTAAGTTCTTCTTCACTTAATTCAATATCAATTGTGCCTTTATCTGCATCAATAGATATAATATCTCCATCCTCAATTAGCGCTATTGGTCCTCCCTCAGCAGCCTCAGGTCCGACATGACCAATACAAAAACCTCTAGTTGCTCCAGAGAATCTTCCGTCCGTAACCAAAGCAACCTTACCACCTTTCCCTTGTCCATAAAGGGCAGCTGTTGTTGAAAGCATTTCGCGCATTCCTGGGCCACCCTTGGGTCCTTCGTAACGAATAACTAAAACATCTCCATCTTTATATTGATTATTCTCAACCGCCGTAAAAGCATCCTCTTCACAATCAAAACATCTTACTGGTCCAGAAAATTGAAGGTTATCCATACCAGCAATCTTTACTATTGCTCCATCGGGAGCAAAACTACCTTTTAAACCTACTACGCCTCCGGTATTCATAATTGGTTTTTTTGCAGAATAAATTACATCCTGTGAATCATCAAATTCTACAGATTCTAGATTTTCACCAATAGTTTTTCCTGTCACCGTTAAACAAGATCCATCAATAAATCCTTCTTCTAAGAGAGTTTTTAGCAACATAGGAACACCTCCAGCAAGATACATGTCTCTTGCTACATATTTTCCACCGGGCTTCAAATCGGCTATATAAGGAGTAGATTTAAAAATCTCAGCTACATCAAACAAATCAAATTTTATTCCTGCTTCATGCGCTATTGCAGGTAGATGAAGGGCTCCATTAGTTGAGCCCCCCGTTGCAGCAACTACTACTGCTGCATTCTTAAGGGATTCCAGAGTTACTATATCTCTTGGACGAATATTATTTTCTAAGAGAGACATTACGGCTTTACCAGAATCAAGAGCATATTTATCACGGCTTTCGTCAGGAGCTGGAGGCCCTGATGAATGTGGAAGAGCGAGCCCTATAGCCTCTGAAACGCAAGCCATTGTATTTGCGGTAAATTGTCCTCCACATGATCCTGCACTAGGACAGGCTACACACTCGAGCTCTTTTAACTCCTCTTCTGTTATTTTTCCTGATGAATATTCTCCGACGGCTTCAAAAACATCCATGACCGTTACATCTTTTCCTTGATATCTTCCAGGTAGAATCGAACCCCCATAAATAAATACGGAAGGTACATTTAATCTTAACATCGACATCATCATACCCGGTAAAGATTTATCACAACCAGCAACACCAACCAGAGCATCATAACAATGTCCACGCATGGATACTTCAATAGAATCAGAAATAATCTCTCGACTAACTAAGGATGATTTCATTCCTTGATGACCCATCGCAATACCATCAGTTACTGTAATTGTGCAAAACTCTCTAGGTGTTCCTCCATCACTAGAAACACCTTTCTTCACACTTTGAGATTGTCTCATCAAGGAGATATTACAAGGAGCAGATTCATTCCAACATGTTGCAACACCAACAAAAGGTTTATCAATGTCTTCTTTCTCAAGTCCCATTGCATAATAGTAAGACCGATGAGGGGCCTTCTGTGGACCAATTCTCACATGTCGACTAGGTAGTTTTTCGTGATTGAATCTATCTTTAGTCATATCTTTTCCTTTCAATCTAAATGTTCGTTTTAGCCACCATCCACATATTATCGCTTGTTGGTTGTTTATCTAGGAAATTAAATTTAATTATTCGATATCCAGTTGATTTAACCATCTCAGATAGTGTTTTGGGTGTAAATTGATTAACATGATCAGGGTATCTAAAACCACACCAGTTATCGCCTCTAAATTTCCTATTTAAACTACCATAATTTGGAACTTTAATAATTATAATACCATCGAGAACTAGAGTATCTTTTAAAGCTTTTAAAACCTCAAAGGGTTGGTGTTCATGCTCAAGGTATGATCTTAAAATAGCGGCAGAAAATTTATTATTCCCAAATTTTGATACTACCTCTGTAGCTGGAGCACATAGTGCTTCACCACCTCTCTTCTGGAAGGAAACATCAGCCTCTCTTGCAGATCCTTCGGAAATATCTATACCGTAAGGAATATATCTTTCAGGTATATCATTAAACTTTATACCTGAACCACAGCCAATATCTAGAACATTGCCTTTTAAACAGTATTTATTCAATAAATACAATAGTTTATTTCGTTTTATTAAAGATTTAATAAATCTTCTATTTTTTTTAAGTATGCTTACCTTTTTAGAGGAATTAAAATTCCTTTCCCATGAAAATTCTTTTTTCATTCTCTCATAAGCAGGAACAATAGGCATATAAACAAAAGAACATTGTTCACACTGTATTAGCGACCATTCTTCTTTAGCGTGGAGAACTTTATTAGTATTTAACCTTTCTTCATGACAAGAAGGGCAATTTGTCCGTTCTTTGAGATTAATCTCTTTATTCATTATTAGTTAACTTTTCTATTAAAGAAATCGATTGTCTTATTTTCTTAAGATTCTCATTCAAGCCCTCCAACCGATCCTTATTTTCTGACACTACATCCTCAGGAGCCTTAGAAAGAAAATTCTTATTTTTTAATTTATCTTGAATACCACCTATATTAGATTTTATTTTCAATTCTTCCTTTTTCATTCTTTCAAATTCTTTTCTCAAATCAACATTATTTGGTATTTTTAAAGCGAGCTCAATATTGTCCGATGTGAAAATAGCGGATCTTTTTGAAAAATGTTCCTTTGAGTTAATCTTATTTACTTTTGCTAAATTCTCTAAAAATATACTCGAATCTTCTATATCAAATATATTTGAAAAATTCTCAGTTTTGACTTCTAGCTCAAGAAATTCTTTACTAGGGATATTGAGCTCCGCTCTTATTGATCTTACGTCTGAAATAATATTAATTAATTTGCTAACATTTTTAACATCTATACTGTCTTTATAATTAGGATAATTATTGTCCCATGAACCTGTTATTAAAGGTTCCCTCTCTTTTATACTTGACCAAATTTCTTCAGTTATAAACGGCATAAATGGGTGCAATATTATTAATATTGAATCTATTAAATATGCGCACGTATTCCTAACTTCCTTCACGTGTGGCGATTCATTGATGAAATGAGGCTTAATGAGCTCTAAATACCAATCACAAAACTCCCCCCAAACAAAATGGTAAATTACGTTTGCCGCATCATTAAATCGGTATTCTTCAATATTTCTTTCAACATGTTTCTTTGTTTCTGAAAATTCTGTAATTATCCATTTATTTACGGAATATTTTACTCCGTTAACATCAAAATTCTTACTTAGAGAACATTCATTAATTTCGGAAAACCTTGCTGCATTCCATAACTTTGTTCCAAAGTTTCTATATCCTTCTACTCTGGATTCGGATAGTTTGATGTCCCTACCCTGAGCGGCCATAGACGCTAACGTAAACCGTAGAGAATCTGCTCCGTATTTATCTATCAAAATTAGTGGATCAACGACGTTACCTTTAGATTTAGACATTTTTTGACCTTTTTCATCTCTCACGAGAGCATGAATATAAACTTCCGAAAAAGGTTCTTTTTTAAAAAAATAAAGCCCCATCATCATCATTCTTGCTACCCAAAAGAAAATAATGTCAAAACCAGTTACCAAAAGATTAGTTGGATAAAATTTTTCTAACTCTTCTGTCTTTTCTGGCCATCCCAACGTTGAAAAAGGCCATAATGATGATGAAAACCATGTATCCAAAACATCTTCATCACGTTTGATTCTAGATAAATCTATATTTTTCTTTTTTGCTATTTCTTCTGCTTCTTCTTCATTATGAGCAACTATGATCTCTCCATCCTCTGTATACCAGGCCGGTATTCTATGTCCCCACCACAATTGTCTAGAAATACACCAAGGTTGAATATTTTCCATCCATTCGAAATAGGTCTTACTCCAGTTACCTGGTACAAACGATGTCTTATTCTCTTTTACAGAAGCTATGGCTGGTTGAGCTAACTTTTTAGCATCGACATACCACTGATCGGTTAAGTATGGCTCAATAATAACATCTGATCTATCCCCGTAAGGTAAGGCGTTTTTATATTCATCAGCTTTTTCTAAATAACCTTTTTTTTCTAGTTCCTTTAGGAGTCTCTCCCTAGCTTCAAACCTATCTAAAGATTCCCAATCTTTAGGAACATTATTATTAAGCTTTGCATTTTCATCAAATATTGAAATCATCTCTAAATTATTTCTTTTTCCAACTTCAAAATCATTAAAGTCATGTGCTGGGGTAATCTTTACCGCTCCACTACCTTGTTCTGGGTCTGCATAATTATCAGTTATGATTTTAATTTTTCGATTTACAATTGGAATTAATACCTCTTTTCCTATTAAATTTTTATAACGTTTATCCTCAGGATGAACAGCAATTGCAGTGTCTCCAAACATAGTCTCCGGTCGAGTCGTAGCAATTACTATATTTTTCTTCTTGTCAGGTAAAAGAGGGTATTTAATATACCAGAGAAAACCGTCGCTCTCTTTTTGAACTACCTCTAAATCTGAAATAGCAGTCTTTAAAAGAGGATCCCAATTAACGAGTCTTTTGTCTTTGTAGATTAGTCCTTCATTATACAATTGTACAAATACCTTATTTACAGCAGCGCTTAGACCTTCATCCATAGTAAATCTTTCTCTACTCCAATCGCATGATGCTCCTAACCTTCTTAATTGTTGGGTTATTTTATTACCCGACTCATTTTTCCACTTCCAAACTTCTTCAATGAATCCTTCTCTACCAAGATCGTATCGAGTTTTGTTATCTTCATTTAAAAGTTTTCTTTCAACAAGCATTTGCGTTGCTATGCCAGCATGGTCCGTCCCTGGCTGCCAAAGGACATTCTTGCCTTTCATTCTCTGGAAACGAACTATTATATCTTGCAGAGTATTGTTCAAAGCATGGCCCATATGAAGATTACCTGTAACATTTGGTGGTGGAATAACTATGGAAAATGTTTCGCCTTCAACGCGGTTACAATTAAACAAGCCATTTGATTCCCAAAAATCGTATAAACGACTCTCCGCTTCAGAAGGATCATAACTCTTGTTAAGCATATTAATTACGTTTTTTAAAAAGCTTAGATACTTCTTGTCTAACAGATTCTTCCACAATAGGTCTTAAATTTTTATCAAACCATGTATTTAGGGAGTCTTGAATCGTATCTCTGATAATTGTTTCCATGGAAAAAGTTGTTTCTTGATTATTGGAATCTTCCAAATTATCTTCTCCTTCAAATTCATCATTATCAGACAAGCTTTTTTCTCCACTGGTCGAGCCTTCATCAGTTTCATCCTCTAATATGTCTGTTAATTCATAAATATTATCGTCTTCATCAAGGTCTTCTTGACGATCATTAGGGGAAGATTTCTCATTAGAAATTACCTCCTTAATAGAAGACAAAATTTCATCAACTGACATTTCGGGTTTATTTTCTTCTGCCGACATAAGGACACTTTACATCATGATACGTCGATATCAATCATCATTTCCAATAACTTGGATTCTTTTTAATCCAATTCTGGTATTTTTAACACGATTATAATTGATTTTAGGATCATAAGGATCGATCTTTAAAGATAAATTCTGTGGAGAAAGATTTCCTAGATAAAAAGAAAGCAAAAACATAGATATATTTGAGTTGTTCTCAGCTCTGACTAAGGCCACTCTTGCATCTAGATTTTCTTGCTCGGCATCGAGAATGTCTAGTGTAGTTCTTGTACCCATCTGAAATTCTTGTTTGACACCTTCCAAAGCTATTTGATTTGCTCTAACTTGTTCTTTAGTAGAAGATATCTTTAGAAGAGAAGATTTGTAATTAGCATAAGTTGTCTTCACGAATTTCTTCAATTGTCTTTTTGAATCAATAATTAAGTATTTGTCTCTAGTATTAATTTCTTGAGCCTTCCTTATATTTGACCAATTCAAACCTCCATAAAAAATTGGTATTTTTATCGTTCCTGTTATCTGATATTGATCAACATCTTCATTCATTAAGAAATTACCTTCTTCGGCATAAATGTATTCTCCAGAAACTGAAATCTTTGGAGAGAGCAGGCCTTTATTTGAGGCTACTTGATATCTTGAAGATTTCTCGGATTTTTCAGTAAATCTAATTATAGGGTTTTGTTTAAGAGCAAATAATAATGCTTCATTCTCGGAAGATGGAATAAATAATTTCTTAATATATGGTTCAAGTTTTTCTGGCTCATTTCCAATAATCGATTTGTAATTCGCCTTAGTTCCTTGCATTCGGCTTCTCGCTTCTGCCAAAGTTGCGATAGCCAACGATAGCCTCGCCTCAGCTTGAGCTACATCAGTTAAAGTCAATTCGCCCACATCAAACTGAATTTGAGTTGCTATTAATCTTTCTTTAAGTACTTCAAGATTGCTTTCTCTTAAACCAACAATTTGTTCACTTTTAAGATAATTAAAATAAGCCTCTGCCGCATCGTATAGTAACTCTTGTTCTAAATAATTTAAATTTTCTCTTCCGGCAGAAACTTTGTTAACTGCGCTTAATCTATTATTAATTAAAGTTCCACCTGCAAAGATAATTTGATTAGCAGAAATTGAACCAGATAAAGGATTTGTCTTAACTTTGCTTAATTCACCATATTTTAGGTTTGTTTCACTATAGCTCCCTATAACCTCTATATTTGGAAAAAATCTGGATGTTGCAGCACTAACATCCTCGTCAAACGATCTTAACTCAGCTCTTTTTGAATTTATTATAGGATTAGAAACGTAAGCATTACTTAAGGCCTCTTCGAGATTTTCTGATTTAGCATTATCAAATAACAAAGAAATACTTAATAAAACAAAGATTAATATCTTAAATTTAACCATTAATAACTCCTAAATACAGAAAGATGACGCATGCGTCATCTTTATAAGTATTAATATTATTTTGTAAAGGAAATAAAATTATCAATGATATAAGAATTATGCTTCTCTTCATATTTTACAGGTGATATTGATTATATTAAGTAATTCGGCCACGTGGCGGAGTGGTTACGCAGCGGCCTGCAAAGCCGTGGACGTCAGTTCGATTCTGACCGTGGCCTCCACTCATAAGGTATATATAATGCCACGGGCAGGTTTACATATAAGATTTATTTAGGAAACGCCACATCTGAGAAGTATATAGGGGAATATAGTCTTTACATTAGGCAGAAAGCTGCGTTATTCCTGAAACAAAGGAAAGAATACGAGATCAAACCATGACTATTTCTGTCAGTTATGCCAGCGGCCCTTCAGATAAACCCCTTCTGGGTATGACTATCCCTGACCTCTTTGACAACATCGTGAGTGAGCATGGTGACCGAGAGGCGGTTGTTTGTCTGCACCAGGATCTTCGGCTTACATACGAACAGCTATCGGAACGGGTAAATGTCCTGGCTAAAGCCTTCATTGCTGCCGGATTTAGCAAAGGTGACCGGGTGGGTATTTGGTCTACCAATAACATGGAATGGGTGGCCACACAGTACGCCACGGCTAAAGCTGGTATTATTCTGGTAACAATCAACCCAGCATACCGTGTGCATGAACTAGCCTACGTGTTGGAGCAGTCTGGTTGTAAGGGACTAGTGCTGCAGAGCCAGTTTAAAACCTCAGACTACGAAGGCATGATCGGTGAGCTGTGCCCAGAGCTCGCAAGTAGTGATGTAGGAAACCTTACCTCGGACAAGTTTCCCAACTTGAATCACATCATTTCGATGACCACGTCGGGACTGTCTGGTATCTATAACTGGGAAGATTTTCTCACTCTTGCCGATCAGTCAGGTGACGAAGACCTAGCGAAACGTCAATTCGATCAGGACATGGATGATGCTATAAATATCCAGTACACCAGCGGTACCACTGGTTTTCCCAAGGGCGCGACACTTAGTCACCACAATATTCTGAACAACGGTTATTTCGTGGCTTCTACGATGAACTTCACTGAGAATGACAGGCTAGTGGTTCCAGTGCCGCTCTATCACTGCTTCGGCATGGTGATGGGCAACCTTGGTTGTCTCACCCATGGTGCCTGCGTCATCTATCCGAGCGAAGTCTTTGAACCAGAAGCAGTACTGAAGGCGGCGCAAGAGGAGAAAGCGACCGCACTTTATGGTGTGCCCACCATGTTCATTGCAGAGTTGGCATTGCCAAATTTCGCTGACTACAACCTCACCTCTCTACGCACGGGCATCATGGCCGGTGCGCCCTGCCCGACCGAAACCATGAAAAAGGTCAACGAGCTGATGCATATGACAGAGGTACAAATCGCCTATGGCATGACCGAAACCAGCCCTGTTAGCTTTCAGACCCGTGTGGATTCGCCTCTGGATAAACGTGTTAGCACGGTGGGCAAGGTTCACCCTCACGTGGAGGTAAAGATTATCGATACCGAGACTGGCAAAATGTGTCCAGTAAATGAAATGGGCGAACTCTGCACCCGAGGTTACTCGGTGATGCTGGGCTACTGGAAAAATGAACAAGCAACTGTCGTTGCTATTGATAAGAGCGGTTGGATGCACACTGGGGATACCGCCGTGATGGATGAAGACGGTTACGTCAACATTGTCGGCCGTATCAAAGACATGATCGTTCGTGGTGGTGAAAATGTCTACCCCGTAGAGATCGAGGAATTCCTGATGACAAATAAAACAATCAAAGCGGTGCAAGTCACAGGCGTACCCGATCCTAGATTCGGTGAGGAGATTATCGCATGGATCAGTCTCAAAGATAATGTCGAGCTGACTGAAGAAGAAGTGAAAGACTTTTGCAAGGGCAAGATCGCTCACTACAAGGTGCCACGTTATATTCGTTTTAGCGAAGACTTCCCCATGACCGTCACTGGCAAAGTTCAGAAGTTCAAGATGCGCGAGATCAGCATCAAGGAACTGGGACTGGAAGAACAGGCTACAGCGTGAGGGCTATAACTTTTTAAATATAGCATAACAAGGAGGATTATTATGTCAGTTGAAGAGAATAAGCAGGTAGTGCATAAATTTTTTAACTCAGTGTCAAACGACGATTTTCAAGTTGCTCTTAATGTTCTAGATGTAGACATAGTGTGGACCATCATAGGTGATACACCCGTATCGAAAACTTTTCGAGGCCTAAAGGATGTAGAAGAGAATCTGCTTAAAGAAATATTCCGATGTACAAAACGAGAGGCAGGCATTAACCTAGAAGTTGTTGAAACCATCTCTGAAGGCGATAAGGTTGTAGCACGCGTTCAAGGCACAGTTGAAGCTAAATACGGCACTTATAACAATACTTATTGTCATGTGTTTACAGTGGTTGATAAAAAAATCATTGAAGATATCGAATATCTAGATACTGCTCTTATTCAAAAAACATGGTATGGCAGAACTTTAAACTGAAGGAGAAAAACTAATGGTAGGACCTTTAAATCATGTTGGTGTGGCTGTTCCTTCAATTGAGAAGGCTGCTCAAACCTATAGAGACCTATATGATATTGCAGACATCACAGAACCATCTGAAATGCCAACCCAAGGAGTAAGGTTTTGTTTTGTCAACCTAGAGAATAGCCAAATTGAACTTATTGAACCTTTGGGTGATAACTCCCCTATTGAAAAATTCTTAGAAAAGAATCCTAAAGGGGGTCAACATCACGTTTGCTTTGAAGTTAAAGATATTAATAAAGCTAAATCTGAAATGGAAAGAAAGGGGGCAACAGTTTTAAACGAACCAAGGATTGGAGCCCATGGTACTCTGGTTATTTTTATTCATCCCAAAGATAATAACGGCGTTCTAATAGAATTGATGGAAACACCCAAATAAAATACAGGTAATGAAAAAAGGTAAAATAATTATAGTTGGGGCAACAGGTGTTATTGGCAATGCTGCCTTAGAAAGATTTGTTTCTTCAGGTTGGGATGTAATTTCTGTTTCTAGAAGGAAACCAGAATGCAAATCCGGTAGTTTTAAACATATTTCGATAGATTTAACAAAAAAAAATGAATGTAATAAAATTTTCTCTTCAATAAGCGATATCACGCATGTCCTTTATACTGCTCTCTTTGAAAAGCCTGGTCTAATTCTTGGTTGGTATGAAGAAGATCAAATGCAAACAAATCTTGAAATGATGCAAAATATTATGGAACCGATTTCAGCCTCAAACCCAGGATTGAAACATGTATCTTTTTTGCAAGGAACAAAGGCTTATGGTGTCCATCATCACAGTATTTCTATTCCAGCAAAAGAATCTAGGTCACGTGATGATCATGAAAATTTTTATTGGTTTCAAGAAGATTATATCAAATCACTTCAAAAGGATTCTAATTGGACATGGACAATTTTTAGACCACAAATTGTTTTTGGTTATTCTTACGGAACCGCAATGAATCTTATTCCTATTATAGGCATCTATGCTGCAATCTGTAATGAAACAAAAAAACCCTTTAGTTTTCCTGGTAGATCAGATGTTATACTTGAAGCTGTAGATGCAAGACTTATTGCAAAAGCTTGTGAATGGGCAGCTTTTAACAAAGAAAGTGAAAATCAAATCTTCAATATTACTAATGGCGACGTTTTTACTTGGGGTGATGTTTGGTCAACAATATCTCAGAGTTTAAATGTAAGCCCTGGCCCAGATGACCAAATTCAACTAAGCGCGTGGCTTCCAAAACAAAGTAAAATTTGGGAAAGTATAGTTGATAAATATGACTTGAAAAAAAACAAGTTAAGTGAAATGCTTGGTGAATCTCATTATTATGCAGATTTTTGCTTTGGACATGGGGTAGCGGAAAATATTAAAGCGGCTTTGGTAAGCACAATCAAGCTTCGCCAAGCTGGGTTTCATGAATGTATTGATACTGAAGAAATGTTCAAAGAACTCTTCAACGAATTCCAAGAAAGAAAAATTCTTCCCAAACTCAATTAATTATTTGTTTCCTTTTATCATAAAAAATAATCCTAGAACAAATAAAAAAAATTGCTCTGTAGTAAAAATTTTTCCGGAAACAAACCAGTCTCTATGAACTAAAGAAAAAGCCCCTATCATAATGACAACCATAGCTCCCCCTGAAAGTCTTGTAATCACGTTACCTAAGGAACTCGAAATAAATCCTCCTACAATTATACCAATTCCTGAAATCAATTCGCCTAAAGCTACTAATGAACTAATTACTTCGGGAAAAGGTATACTCCAAAATTCAAATCCAGAAGTTAATCTTTCTGGAGGAAGGGGAAATTTTCCGTAACTATGCAAAATAAAAGCCATTCCCAGGCTTAACCTTAATAACCAATTAGAAATACTAATAAAAGGGCTAGAAACCCTGTCTAGAAAATTACTAAATTTATTCATCAGATTTTTCACTAACTAATTTCTTCTTTTTATAGTGAGCAAGATCAATCTGTTTTTGTTGTTCTAATTCTTTATCTACTTTTGTTTTTTTATCTGGTGTATTACAAACTGGAATTCCCATAAATTTTCCTTAATCAATATAATGTCGTGTTTGGCTCATTAATTACTTCGTTTTTAATGTGACCAAGTTCCGAAATACTTATTTTGATAATATCTCCTTCTTTTAAGAATTTACCTTCCACACCCCCTACTCCGCTGGGTGTACCTGTCAACACTAAATCTCCTGGCTCAAGTGTAAAAGCCGTAGAAAGATGTTCAACCAAATCAAAACAATTAAAAATAAGATTTTTGGTATTAGATTTTTGTCTTTCCTCTCCATTAACTTCAGTCATTAAATCTAAATTATGGGGATCAGAAATCTCATCCGGAGTGACGATTGCAGGACCAAATGGACAGTGAGTGTCAAAAGATTTACCTATAGTAAAGGTTGGAACACGAAGTTGCCAATCTCGAACACTTACATCATTGGCAATTGTGTAACCCGCAATAACTTCATTGGCTTTTTCTTTAGGAACATGACGGCATTTTTTTCCTATCACAAAAGTTAATTCACCTTCATAATCAAGCATTTCTGAGACCTTGGGATCATGAATATCGTCATACGGACCAACCACAGAAAGTGATTGCTTATTGAAAATCATAGGTACTTTAGGGGCCTCCATTTCTCTTCCTGAAGCTTTGATTTCTTCAAGATGATCTGCATAATTAAGCCCTATAGCAATAATCTTTGGTGGCCTAGAAATAGGAGCTAGGATATTAATATCATTTACAGCAATTCTCTTGTGAGTTGTTTCAAATAATTTTCTAGCAGCTTTTAATGCGCCTTCACCAGCTTCTAAAAAGCTCAACATATCTTCAGGTAAAGAGCTATCTTGAGAGAACGGAATAACCTCATCTTTATATAAAGCCCCTATCTGATTTCTACTTCCATTTTTAAAACTAATTAAACGCATGGCTTTGCCCTTTTATACATAATTTACATTAAACCTTCATAAGAGCCACCGTCTAATTGAATGTTTTGCCCAGAAATATATCCTGCATGAATACTACAAAGAAACGCACAAGTAGAGCCAAACTCTTTAGGGTCCCCAAACCTTTTCGCGGCTAAAGTTGAAATTATCTCCTCCCTTGCCTCTTCTCTCGTTATACCTTTGCTGTTCATCAACATTTCAGTCATAAAGATTTGTCTATCAGTATCAAATCTTTCAGGTAACAAATTATTAATTGTGACATTATACGAGGATACGTCCTTTGAAAGGCTCTTACTTAAGGCTGTTAAACCAGCCCTTGCTGAAGTTGATAGACTCATTAAGGGGTGTGGTGACTTAACCATAGCGGAAGTAATATTAATAATTCTTCCAAATTTTCTTTTTTTCATTCCGGGCAGTAATTCTTTTATCAGAAAGACCGCAGCCAACATATTCATTTCCAAAGCATCAATCCACTGTTCCTTTTCAATATTTAAAAATTCTGCAGGGGCTGGGCCTCCATTATTATTCACTAATATATCAGCATCTGGGCATGCATTAATTAAAGAAATTTTTCCTTCATCTGTATTAAGGTCTGCCTGTACCATAGTGATTTTTGCATCTGCGAACTTATTTAATTCTTGAAAGGTCTTTTCTAAATTTGATTTGTTTCTGCTGTTAATTATAACGTTAACACCTTCTTTCAGTAAAGCCTCCGCACAGGCTCGTCCTAAGCCTTTACTAGACGCACATACTATGGCTTTTTTTCCTTTAATTCCTAAATCCACTAAACCTCCAACTGCGATTGTAAGTCGGTTAACAAATCAGAAAAAGAAATATCTTTTGTGGTTGCCCCGAAAACATACCTATCTGGTCTAACAATATAAGTATCACTACTTTGCATAAACATACTAAGCCATTGATTTTCTTTAATTTCTTTATCTTTTAATATTATAAATTTAGCGTTTATCTTGTTGAGGAAAATTGATTCTCTTTTTTTTATATTAATATCAATTTTCGATAAAATAGAAAAATCATCTCCCAAAATTTTGTCATTTCTTTCTTTAATTTTAGTGTTATGAAATTGGATGGGTTGGGGAAATAATTCACCAATTAAAGGATTATTACAAGAAGACTGATTAAATAAAATACCTTTCTCAAGGACTGGAATTCTAAAAGATCCATAGCCTCGATTGATAACCTCTTCTGGAATTTCGTCAATAGTATTATCTCTTGAACCTATCGAATATGCTTCCATTAACTTTCCAATAGCAGCTGATCCCTCAACTATAAATTGAGCATGAGGACGTCTTTCGACATTGTATGTTTTAAGGATATTTTCAGGAAATGATTTTTTCAGAACAAAATTTAATTTCCAATACAAATTAATTGCGTCTCTATAGCCTGACATCATTCCTTGTCCCATAAAGGGTGGACCTTGATGAGCAGAATCTCCAACTAGAAAAACTTTCTCCTTTTGAAAATTTTTTGCCAAGACTGAATGAAAACGATAAGAGGCCGACCTAATAACTTTATATTTCTCAGATTCTAACCAGGGTCCTATTAACTCACGAACCTTTCTCTCTTTCATCATTTCATGCTTATCTTCATCATCGAGCAAGAGAAATTCCCATCTCTTAAATGGTTTTGGGAATGGTATAAATGTTGTCATACGATCTGGGTCACATACTTGGATAGCATAATTTCCAAGATCGTGATCATCATTGGTCTCAACATCAACCACTATCCAATCTTTATCATAACCAAGACTTTCGAGTCTTATTCCACATAATTTCCTTACTAAACTGGAAGCACCATCAGCCCCAATAAGATATCTTGACGTAAACTTACATTCTTTCTCACTTTCTGAATTATAAGCATTTAGTTCAACAATTTCTGAATTCTGAGAAAAACTCAATAATTCCGTACCCAAAGATATTGTCGCTCCACTATTTAATAAAAATTCTCTTATTGTTTTATCAGCATAGGGCTGCCAAAAAAAATAAGTTGGGAGCCAACCATTTCCTGTATAGAAATCATCAGGAATATCCATGCCGCTTAACCTATTAAGATTTTTATCAGTGAAGATAGCTCCTGAAGGATTTGAAAAATGATCGCTATAAGCGCTTTCTAAGTTTACGCGTTGCATTATCCTCATGCCTTCATCGTCTATATTAGCTGCTCTAGGTAGAGGAAAAATACTAATATCCTTGTCTATCCCCAGAACTTTTATCCCAGCTTGATTTAATAACAATGTGAGTAAAGTGCCAACAGGGCCTAAACCGACAATAATCACATCAAAATGTTTAGTCATCCGGTGCTATTTAAACACCTTCATCGTTTCCAAAGGTTTGTGTGATATCAGGACCCCATTGCATTCCCGTTGCTTCAGCAATATTTGTTGTTCCGGTCTTAACTTTATTATCAAAGACGTCACTATCAGTCATATGTTCATATACATGATTATAAGGTGATCTCCAATAATCAAAAACCTGACTACCAAGATAATGTCGGCCAATCCCCCACTCGTGCCGGTACCCTTTTTCCTTCAACATCTCATACCCCAAAAACACATCATCTATATCTGTAACTTCATAGGAAACATGGTTTAATCCACTTTTCATTTCTGAGGGAATGTTTGACTGAATCAAAAGACTGTGATGATCAGTAGGGGCATCGCCTAAATCACATCTACTAAAAAAAGCACCAACAGTATTGGGTGCAATCTCAATGACATCCGATGCTATAAAGCCAAGATATTCGTTATACCAATCAAAAGATTTATTGGGATCTAATACATTTATTCCTATGTGCCCTAATTTCTTTATTGTCGAAGAACGGGGTTTACCAACTCTCTTTGTTTCATTAATTCTTTGATAGTTTTCTTTTCCTACACCACCTAAGTTACTAGGTTTGGGTGAAAGGGCTTCGTGATCCGGTTCTCTTTCTGTAATTCCAAACACTATTTCAACCAGAATATCATCTGGATCCCTAGCGCTAACTTTAATCCCTCCTCCAGGGGCTTGAATTTCTTGAACCTCAGAAAAAGGGCCAGTTCCACTAATTTTTTTTAAGTCGTTTTCACTTTGTGCGTAGAAAGCAAGACCTATAAAACTTTTCTCCCCTTTTTGAGTAACAGAAATATAATTCTGATTCCCTGATCCACGCATATACAGGATATCGTTTTCTAAGGATACCCTCTTCATTCCAAAATCAATCAAGAAAGTTTCTTGGATGCCTAAATCTGGTACTTGCAAAATAGGATAAGCTACATCTCTTACTTTAATCCCATTCATTTTACCTCACAGTAAGTTAATCTTCGTTCCACATAACTTTAAACTTAAATTACCTGAAATCTTATACTTTGAAATTATTTCTTCTTTTTTATCTTCATCGTTGATTTTTATGTCAATCTCTGACAAATACGTTAATCCTTTATCAGAATCTTTAGAGAATCTAATTTCAAAATCTTCACCCTTGATCACATCGTGTTGATTTTTTTTTGATAATGGTAACTTAAGAAAAGAGCTCCACTTCCGTGATAATTCGTTCGGACTAACACAAGACATTTCTGCGCCTATAATTGCGAAACTATCGTTAACTTTACTAGTCATCCAATCTGTTCCAGCCCACTGCCAGTCGGAATATTTATTTTTCCATTTTTCATTATTCATGGAATCAACTGACATAATCACTCCACCGATATCTTTGGGATGAAAATGTGTGGCAATCACACCATTTTCAAGGTTAGTTGTCCAAACTTGCCTTATATTTAATTCTTCTGCTTTTTCCCTGTAGATTTGGGCGTTTTCACATTGGAAAATTAACATATAACCGCTGTCACCTTTCATCCTGTCGAGATATCTTCCTGCAGTTGTGCTCTCTTCAGTTGGGGAAACGACTTCTAAGAAATCGCCTCCTACCTCTATTAGGCCATTAGCCAAACCAAAATGCCCAACCCCTGGATCCCTGAAACAAACCTCAGCTTGTAAGAGGTCACAAAACTGATCTAAAGTTTTCTCAAGATCATGAGCTACAAAACAAATTTGACGAAGTCTCAATTTTTAATTCCTTTCATTTTCTTGACTTGCTTATTATTCTTAGAGCAGTTTTAATTGTATTTTTTTTCGAGCCATCAATTTATCACACTATATAGATCCACCCTTTACAACTAAATCTTTACCATAAGTTTACCTGTGTGCCCTCCGTTGAAAAGCATCTTGAGGGCCCTTGGAAAAGATTCAATTCCATTTTCATAATGTGTTGGTACAATTATCTTTCCCTCTTCATAGAGGTCTAGAAGATTCTTAGTAGCTTCTTCAAACTTTTCAGAAAAATGCATTACCGTGAAACCCTCCATCCTTGCATAGTTTTCGGCTAACTTAAGAAACATTTTAGGTCCGGTCACATTTTTCATGTCCGAATACTGTGAGATGGCTCCACATATGGCTACTCTAGCGCCCGTATTAAGATTGTTTAAAACGGCGTCAAGTATATCACCACCAACATTATCAAAAAATACATCAATTTTATCCTTTGCTATATTTTCCAGTTCCTTCTCTACGTCAGAGTTTTTATAATCGATAGCGTGGTCCATTCCCAGATCATTTAATAAATAAGAGCATTTCTCTGGGCCCCCGGCAATAGCAATAACCTTTGCGCCCAAAGCTTTTGCCAATTGACAAACTATAATCCCTACACCACCGGCAGCTCCCGAAACTACAACAGTTTCACCTTCTTTAACCTTCCCTACATCTATCAAACCAAAATAGGCGGTGAGACCGGAAGTTAAACCAATTAACCCAATATTTACTTCCGGGTCCAAGTGAGGATTATTGATCTTGTTGAAGGCTGCAGCGTGCATAGTTGAATGTGTTTGTGCTCCCAACGGTCCGCTAACAAAATCTCCCTCTTGAAATTTTTTCGATTTACTAATTAAAACTTCCCCAATTCCAAGAGCAGAAATTACCTTTCCCTCCTGAGCTGAGTCGTGATAGCTGCCCTCATGTAAAGTTGTTCTAATCCAAGCATCAATAGCTAAGGTATCAACTTTTATCAGTAGCTCGTCTTTTTCTGGAGCTTTTGCAAGATCCTCTACGACTTTAAAATTT
>PCCF01000053.1 GCA_002731945.1 Rhodobiaceae bacterium
ATAGGGTGTCAGGATTATTGATCCTTTAGATAATTCTTGAACGATCTTTAAATATGATCTTATGCTATATGTATCCCTAAAAGCTTCAGGATCGGGATTGATCGATCTCTTTTCTTTGTCCTTATAGGCTTGAAATCCCTTAATATACCCCATTGTCTCTTGATTCAGATTGGTTCCGGAAAGAGAAAAGGTATAATTTCTTGAACCTTTAAGAATATCTTTACGAAGAAGAAATTTTTGTTGCCCATAATGGGGTTGGTCAAAATTTTCCTCTTCTTCGTGACCATTATCTTCTTCGTGACCATGATTATGAGAGTGCCCATTATCTTCTTTCCAATAAAATTTTAACGAAGTACTTTCATCTACTGAGGATCTGAAAAAACTCACATCTGCAAAAGCTTCATGCTTAGAGTAATGGATCCCAAAATGATTATGATCATCTTCATCTCTTAATTCTGTTAGGACATTAATTACACCATGAATAGCGTTGGAACCGTAAAGAACAGAACCAGGACCCCGTATTACCTCGGTTCTTTCACCAATCTCCATGATGGTTTCCATTAAACCGTTGACATTGCCAAATCCTGGTGAACGAAGAGGGATTCCGTCTTCAAGATACAAGAAACTTCCTGCCCCAGCACCTCCTGAAAGGATAGGTGATCTAATAGATGTTAAATGTTCTTGACCACTTCCTTGACTGATGTAAAAGCCAGGCAGGCGGTTAAGGATTTCTGCCGGAGCGTGTGAGCTGATAAATACTATTTCTTCTTCCCCAATATAGGCAATGTTTCCTGCGCTATTTAATAAAAGGCTTTTGCTTTTATTTCCTGTTACAACTATTTCATCAATTACTTGTGAAAAAACTGGAGTTATTGAAATGCATAAGAATATGCAGAGGATGTTTAAATAAAGCTTCATTTTGCTAATCAAGACTAAGTTTTTATTATCCTTATAAGATCATGAAAATGAATAAAACCTTTTGGCTTGCTTCCTTCCTCCGTAACGAATAGGCCTTGTATACCAAGATTATTTATAAGGTCAAGCGCATCAGATGCACGCATATTTTTACTCACGGTTTTAGGGTTTTTTGTCATAACATCATCAACATTCTGATCAAGTAATTCAGGACCCATGTGCCTTCTTAAATCTCCATCTGTGACAATACCTATCAACGCATCATTTTTGACAATACCTGCGCATCCGAAACCCTTTTCAGAGATACCAATTAAGGCTTCAGACATAGGTGTGCCGGATTCTATCAGCGGCATATTTTTTTCCACATGCATAATTTCACTAACGGAAGACAAAGCTGCTCCGAGTTGTCCACCGGGATGAAGTGATTTGAATTTTTCTTTATCAAATCCCCTTTCGTTTAGAAGACAGATGGCAAGTGCGTCACCTACAACAAGCTGCATTGTTGTAGAGGTTGTTGGCGCCAAGCCATTTGGACATGCTTCGGTTGCTTTAGGAAGAACAAGAGATATATCAGATGATTTAGCGAGATTGCTTTCCTTGGATGCTGTGAGAGATATAAGGGGAATGTTATTATCCTGAGAGAAACGAACAAGATCTCCAAGTTCTGACGTTTCACCCGACCAAGAAATAGCAAAAATGATGTCGTTTGTACTTACCATACCCATGTCACCATGACTGGCTTCTGTGGGATGGACAAAATAGGAAGGGGTACCAGTCGACGAGAATGTTGCTGATATTTTCCTTCCAATGTGACCAGATTTACCAACACCGGAAACAATTACTTTTCCATTAGAAGAATAAATTTTATTGACTGCATTTACAAAATTTGTGTCAAAAAAATCTCTTAACAGACTCAATCCGCTGGCTTCATCGTCGAGAACTTTTTTGGCCACATCTATTATTGCTTTTCCCATTTTTAACCTCTGCCAACTGAATAGTATTCAAAACCCAGTTTTTTCATATTATCAGGATTATAAATATTACGAAAATCATATATCAGCGGCCTCTTCATGGCGTTCTTAATTTTGTTTAAATCAAGATCTTTGAATTCTTGCCAATCCGTTAGTATGATTATACAGGAAGCATCATTAGCAACTTCATAGGAATTTTCTACCCACTTGACGTTTTTTATCAATTTTGTGGCTTCTTCCATCCCAGCTGGATCATAGACTGATATGTTTAAGCCTATATTTGTTAAATCGGGCAGAATAGAAAGACTAGGGGCCTCTCGCATGTCATCAGTTTCGGCTTTAAACGTTACACCAAGAACACCTATTTTATTTTCTGAAGGTATATCCAATATTTCTGATATTTTTTTGGACAAATTCTTCTTTCGACTTTCGTTTCCTTTAATAACGCTTTCAAGTAGGGTTTGTGGTGCTCCATATTTTTTACCGGATTCTATTAATGCGCGAGCATCTTTTGGAAAACATGACCCACCAAATCCTGGTCCTGGCTCTAAGAAATAAGGGCCTATTCTTTTGTCAAGACCAATACCTTTAGCAACATCGGTAATATCTGCGCCCACCCTTTCACATAAATCGGCGATTTCGTTTATAAAGATTATTCTCATGGCAAGCATTGAATTGCTCGCATATTTTATTAATTCCGATGACCTTCGAGATGTAAAAACAATCTTCTGTTCATTTTTGCGACCCTTGTAAATTTCTTTTACAACATCTCGAATATTGTCTTCATCTGAACCTATGATTATTCGATCGGGATTTTCGAAATCATATATTGCGTTACCTTCGCGAAGAAATTCAGGGTTCGATAAAACTTTGAAATTCTGATGTTTATTTTTTTCATTTAGAATATTTTCTATTTCATCACATGTTCCAACCGGTACAGTGGATTTAACAATTACTAAAGCATTCTCTTTAAGTACCCCAGCAAGTTCTCTTGTACAGTTATAGATTTGGGTGAGGTCGGCATTTCCTGTTTCTTCGTCGGTAGGTGTACCAACAGCTATAAATATAACCTCTGCATTGGAGGCAGCGTTATCAATGTTCAACTCAAAAGATAATTTTCCATTTATAAGATTATTTGAAATAATATCCTCAAGACCAGGTTCGTATATTGGGATTTTATTGTTCAAAAGGATGTCGATTTTTTCTTTTTGATTGTCTATGCATACGACATGATGCCCATCATTTGCTAAGCAGGCTCCCGTCACCAATCCTACGTATCCGCATCCTATTACAGCAATCTTCATGTTTAGCCAAAAATATTAATATTTTCTTTAACAACCTTTTCAAGATAAGACGACGGAGCAAAATCTGAACCGTGTTCGCCTTCCATCTTTTGAAGCCAGCTTAAAATCTTATCAAATCCGACAAGGTTTCCATAAAACATTGGCCCTCCTTCGTAAATTGGCCAACCGTATCCATTTATCCAAACTATATCAATATCACTCGCACGTATAGCCATCCCTTCTTCTAAGATTTTAAAACCCTCGTTAATCATAGGGTATAAGCTCCTTTCGAGAATTTCTTCTTTAGAGATTTCACGTCTTAGCACTTGTTTGCTTTCTGCAAATTCTCGGATAAGAGCTTCAACTTCAGGATCAGGTGATTTGTTTCTTTTTTCATCATAAACGTAGAAACCTTTTCCAGATTTCTGACCCAATCGTCCTGACTCGCAAAGACGATCTCTGAGTGTTTCTCCTTTAGATGTTTCTTTATCCCATCCTATATCTAATCCCGCTAAATCGGACATAGCGAAAGGCCCCATTGGAAATCCAAATTCAAATAAAGCATCGTCAATATCCCACGGTAAAGCTCCTTCTAGAATTAGCTTGTTGGCCTCTCTTTGTCTTTGTGCGAGGATCCTGTTACCTACAAATCCAGGACACACTCCGACAACGGCTGCAATTTTGCCAATTGTTTTTGAAATTGACATGGAAGATGCAACAACTGATTTAGAGGTTTTATTTCCACGAACTATTTCCAATAAACGCATTACATTTGCAGGACTAAAGAAATGTAATCCTATAACATCCTCTGGTCTTTTGGTTTCATCTGCTATCTCATTAACATTTAAGGCTGAAGTGTTAGTCGCAAGGATAGTGCCCTCCTTAGCAATTTGGTCAAGTTGTCTAAAGATATCCTTTTTAAGTTCCATATTTTCAAATACTGCCTCAATAATTAAATCACAATCGTTAAGTTGATCAAGAGAAGTATTGCCTTCAATAAGATCCATTCTTTTTTCTACATCATCAAAACTTATACGCCCCTTATTGGCAGTATTTTCATAATTTTTCCTTATAATACTTAATCCCTTGTCTAGTCTTTCTTGATTTTGTTCTATAATTTTTACTGGAATACCGACATTAGCAAAATTCATTGATATTCCTCCCCCCATGGTTCCTGCCCCTATAACACCGACTGATTTTACAGATTTAATTTCAGTTTCCTTAGGGATGTCAGGAATTTTTGCTACCTGTCTTTGAGCAAAAAAAGCATATCTCTGGGCAGCGGATTGATTGCTTGTTATTAACTCCATGAAAAGCTTTCTTTCAGTCTTTATACCTTCATCAAAGGGAAGATTTACAGCGGCCTCTATGCATTGAATATTGTATTCAGGAGCAAGAAATCCACGGGCCCGTCTGGCAATTGATTTACGAAATTCTGAAAATATAGTTTCATTTCCTTTGGCAGCATCAACCTTTTCATTCATGTCTCTAATTTTTACTAGCGGTCTTTTTTCCGATACTATTTTTTTTGCTAAGATTACGGCACCTTCCAACAATTTTTCCTCGGAAGCTAATTCGTCAACTAATCCCATTTTCAAGCATTCTTTTGCAGAAACATGTTGACCTGATGTAACCATTTGGAGGGCCTTTTCGACCCCGACTACACGTGGAAGTCTTTGTGTTCCACCTGCTCCAGGGAGTAATCCGAGTTGAACTTCAGGCAAGCCACATTTGGCGGAAGGTATTGCGATGCGATAATGGCATGTAAGCGCTACTTCTAAACCACCACCTAAAGCTGTTCCATGAATAGCTGCTATGACCGGTTTGTTAGAATTTTCAATCATATCTAACGCTTCGAAAAGCGATGGTCCTTGAGGTTCTTTGCCAAATTCAGTAATATCAGCGCCAGCGATAAATGTTCTTCCTTTACATATGAGAACTATAGCTTCTACAGATTTATCGTCCTTAGCTTTTTTTATTCCTTCATGTAATCCCTCTCTTACTTGTGCAGAAAGAGCATTTACTGGAGGTGAGTTTAGCGTCAATATTGCAATATTTGAGTCCGTTCCAAAATTAGTTACATCATTAATTACAACCATATTTTTTCCTTTCGCATAAGCTAAATAAGTATATGCTACCTCAATTATTGGAAGTCAGACAATAGGAGATTTAATTGGCAAAAGCAAAGTTATCTTCAACAAATAAGTCAAAGGAGTCCATAGAAGAGATCCAGGCTAATTTTGAAAGGGAAGGGTATATTTGTAATTCCCACATCGCTACGGCTATTTATTTAAGCCAAGCACTAGAAAAACCTATTCTTGTGGAAGGACCCCCTGGAGTTGGAAAAACAGAGTTAGCTAAAGCGACTTCAACCTGGATGAAAAAGCCCCTCATTCGTTTGCAATGCTATGAGGGATTAGACGAGGCAAAAGCACTTTACGAGTGGAAGTATGGAAAACAATTACTTTATACACAAGTTCTCAAAGACAAACTTAATGATATTATTTCTGATACTATTGGCTTAGAGGAATCTTTAGAAAGTTTACATGATTTTGATGATATATTTTTCTCAGAAAAGTTTTTGGAACCCAGACCCCTTCTCAAAGCAATAAATAGCAATGAAGGATCTGTACTCCTAATAGACGAAATAGATAAATCGGATGATGAGTTTGAAGCATTTCTGCTGGAAATCCTATCTGATTATCAGGTGTCCGTTCCAGAAATAGGAACTATATCCGGAAAAGTTAGACCGGTTGTTTTTCTCACCTCAAATAATACTAGAGAAATAGGTGACGCTCTAAAAAGGCGGTGTTTACATCTTTATATTCCTTTTCCAGATTCTACATTAGAAGAAAAGATTATTATCTCTAGGGTACCTGAGCTTGATAAAAAATTAAGGATGCATCTTGTTTCTTTTGTACAGAACCTAAGGGAGTTAGATCTTAAAAAGGTTCCCTCAGTTTCAGAAACAATAGATTGGGGAAAATCCCTAGTGCTACTTAATATTAAAACTTTAGATCCGGTCATAGTAAGAGAAACTTTAAATGTCCTTCTTAAATTTCAAAGCGATATTGACACTGCTGATTCAGAGATAGAAGCCCTTGTTAGGGTTTCACTTAATGAGACAAAGTAATTATGGTCGATTTCCTTAGGGATTTTATAAAAGTTCTAAGAGCCTCTGATGTGAGAATATCAACATCTGAGACGATAGACGCTATGAATGTAGCTTCAGTTGTCGGATTAGAAGATAAAATTTTACTTAAAGAGAGTTTATCCCAATCTCTTGCTAAAAGTTTAAGAGAGAAAGAAATTTTTGAAGAATGCTATGAAAATTTTTTCAAAGAAAGCTATATGAATTTTTCAAGTCCTGATGATAAAAAAGACGATAATTTTAATGATGCAAATAAAGATATAGATTCTGAACTAGATCAAGATATTTTCCCTGGAGAAGAGGACTTGGAATCTATGTACAACGAGTCGGATCGTACCGCTTTGATGTCTTCAATGGCTCTAGCTTCAAGAGAAGTTGGTTTATCCCAGATCCGTCTTTTTACTCAAACAGGTATGTTTACAAGGAAAATATTTGAATTTATGGGTTTAGAAAAATTAAATAACGATATTTTTCAAGCATCAAGAGAAGGAAATTTAGAAAGAGAAAATGATCTTAAGGAGTTGAGGGAAAGAATTCGTTTAGAGATCCGTGATTATGTAGAGCAGCAAGTTAAATTGCGAACATCTCAATCAGGACGCCAGTTACGTGAAGAAGCCCTATCCCAAGTTCGACTTTCGCAAGTAGATAGATCGGATTTGGCTATAATGATTAATATTGTACGGAAGATGGCCAAAAGACTGGTATCTCTGCATTCACGGCGTAAGAAGAAAGCTAATCGTGGTCAATTGGATGTAAGGTCAACATTAAGGGCTAACCAAGGATATGATGGACTGCTTTTTGAAACTGTATGGAAGAAAACTAAAGTAAACAGACCCAAGGTAATTACTTTATGTGATGTTTCTGGTTCGGTTGCAAATGTTGCCCGTTTTTTCCTCATGTTTTTATATAGCTTGTCTGAGGTATTGCCTCATATAAGGACATTTGCTTTCTCCAATAAAGCTGGTGAGGTAACTGATTTATTTGAAACAAAAGATATTGAAGAGGCTTCGGCAGAGACATTACTTCTTTACGGAGGTGGATCAACGGATTATGGTCAGGCCCTTATCGATTTGGAAGGCTTTATTGAAACTGAAATCGATAAAAAAACAACCTTGATTATTTTGGGAGATGCTAGATCAAACTTTGGAGATCCTCGGGCAGATATTCTTAAATCTCTTCAAGAAAAATCAAAAAGAGTCATTTTCTTAAACCCAGAGCCAAAAGGTTTGTGGGGAACAGGAGATTCGGAAATGAAAAGATTTCTACCTTATTGCGGTAAAGCTAGATATTGCAGCTCCTTAAAGGATCTTGAACGGGTTGTAGATGATCTTTTAAGAATGGCTTTTTAAAAAGGGAGACTCCTTTTTCCTGATAAATAAAAGTCAACACTGCTTGCACACTGTCGTCCTTCCCTAATAGCCCAAACAACTAGTGATTGCCCGCGACGCATGTCGCCTGCTGAGAAAATCTTATCTTTGCTAGTCATATAATTTTTACTATCGGCTTTAACATTTCCTTTTTCATCAAGATCCAAGTTCAGATCTTCTATCATTCCATGGTGAATAGGATGTAAAAAACCCATAGCTAACAAAATCAAATCCGCTTTTAATTGAAAATTTGAATTGTGAATAGGCATCATTTTATCGTTCACACGAATACAGTTTATAACCGTTACTTTCCCCTCTTCTCCACCAATCGATTCCGTCATCACAGAAAAATCTCTCAAAGCACCTTCCTCCTGGCTAGATGAGGTTCTCAGTTTGAGAGGCCAATTTGGCCAAGTAATTTTTTTGTTTTCAGATTCGGGGGGTATGGGCATGATTTCAAGCTGGGTAACCGAGTTTGCACCTTGTCTTATTGAGGTACCTATACAGTCTGAACCGGTGTCTCCACCCCCAATAACTATTACATCTTTATTGCTTGCGGTAATTTCTTTTACATTATTAAGGTCTTCATTTGATACCCTTTTATTTTGTTGAGGTAAAAAATCCATAGCGTAATGGACTCCATCAAGGTCTCTTCCAGGAACTCCTAGATCTCTAGGAAACTCAGCTCCGGCTGTTAAAACAACAGCATCAAAGTTATCTACAATGGAACGTAATGGTATATCTACTCCTACATGTACATTTGTTTGAAAATTAACGCCTTCCAGAGACATCTGCTCTATTCTTTTATCAATGAGAATTTTCTCCATTTTAAAATCTGGTATGCCATAACGTAAAAGACCTCCAGGTTTCTGATTCTTTTCGTAAACGGTAACTTCATATCCAACACGAACTAATTGTTGTGCACACGCAAGGCCAGCCGGACCTGAGCCTATCACGGCAACATTCTTGCCATTTTTGTTTTCGGCAATAATTGGATTTATCCAGTTATTTTCATAGCCCTTGTCAATTATTGCACATTCAATTGTCTTTATTGATACAGGTTCTTCATAAAGATTTAATGTGCACGATGCTTCGCAAGGAGCTGGACAAATTCTTCCTGTGAATTCGGGAAAATTATTTGTTGAATGCAAATTTTCCAAAGCCTCTTTCCATTTTTCTAAATAAACTAGATCGTTCCAATCGGGTATTTGATTATTTACAGGGCAGCCCGAATGGCAGTAAGGAATTCCACAATCCATGCATCTTGCGGCCTGATTTTTAGTTTCTTCTTCAGAAAGCGGAAGAACGAATTCCTTATAGCTTTGAATTCTTTCTGAAATATCAACATAATTTCTTTCTTTTTTTCCAAACTCCATGAATCCAGTTATTTTTCCCATTTTATTTACCTATCGGTTTCTTGTTTTGTTTTTCGATATCCTTAATTTGAATATTTTCTAGTAAAACTTTTCTGAATTCGATTGGCATCACCTTTTTAAACTTTGGTAAGTATTTTTCAAAATTCTCTAAAATATTTTTGGCCTTTTCACTGTTGGTATACCTTATATGGTTCTCTATTAATTTTTTTAACCTATCAGAGTCATTGAATAATAAGCTGTCATAAAAATTTTCATTTCCTTTACCATTTCCTGTAGAGATATTTTCTAGCTCTATCATTTGTGGATTGAAAAGATCCGTAAATTTGTCTTTCTCATCTAACACATAAGCTATACCGCCTGACATGCCAGCGCCAAAGTTTCTACCTGTCTCACCTAGAACAACAACTACTCCACCCGTCATATATTCGCAGCAATGGTCTCCTGCGCCTTCAATAACTGCTGTTGCGCCAGAATTTCTAACAGCGAATCTTTCGCCAGCAATTCCTCTAAAATAACATTCTCCATCAATAGCTCCATATAAAACAGTATTTCCTACTATCATACTTTCTTCTGGAATAATTCCTGAATCCGGATGGGGATGAATTGCTATTCTTCCTCCCGACAACCCTTTACCCACATAATCGTTGGCTTCACCCTGCAAGTCCAATGTGATTCCTTTAGATAAAAAAGCCCCAAAACTTTGTCCCGCTGTACCCTTAAGTTGTATATTTATGGTGTCGTCATCCAAGCCTTTATGTCCGTATTTTTTCGCAATTTTGCTAGATAACATAGTGCCAGTAGTACGATCAGTATTTTTTATATTAACTTGTATTTTAACAGGTTCACCTTTTTCAATAGCATCTTTGCTTTTATCAATTAACTTTCTGTCCAAAATGTCATGAATTTTGTGATTTTGTTCTTGGCTCCTGAAGTTCGTGTCTCCTTCCCATTTTTCCGGCATATAAAAAAGTTTTTTAAAATCTAACCCATTGGCCTTCCAATGGTCGATAGCTTTATTGGTGTCTAAGCAATCACTTTCTCCAATCATTTCATTAAAAGTCTTAAAACCAAGATCACTCATAAGCTTTCTTACTTCTTCTGCGACAAAAAAGAAAAAATTTATTACATGTTCTGGTTGACCGTTGAACAATTTTCGTAATTCCTTGTCTTGAGTCGCTATGCCAACTGGACATGTATTAAGGTGGCATTTCCTCATCATGATACAACCGGAGGCGATTAATGGGGCAGTGGAGAATCCAAATTCATCAGCCCCTAATAAGGCTCCTACAACAACATCTCGCCCCGTCCTAATTCCTCCATCTACCTGAACAATTATTCTCGATCTTAGGCCATTGAGAACCAATGTTTGATGAGTTTCCGCTATACCTATTTCCCATGGGCTACCTGCATGCTTTATTGATGTAAGAGGACTTGCCCCAGTTCCACCTTCGAAACCGGAGATAGTAACATGATCTGCTTTGGCTTTAGATACACCTGCCGCTACAGTTCCGACCCCAATCTCGGAAACTAGTTTAACTGAAATATAAGCACTAGGATTAGCATTTTTTAAATCATAAATTAATTGGGCTAGGTCTTCTATAGAATATATATCGTGATGAGGAGGGGGGGATATTAGTCCAACTCCAGGAGTTGAATATCTAACCTTAGCTATTGTTTTGTCGACTTTGTAACCTGGAAGCTGCCCGCCTTCTCCAGGTTTAGCTCCTTGTGCCATTTTGATTTGTATCATATCTGAATTTACTAAATATTCGGTTGTTACTCCAAAACGCCCCGATGCTACTTGTTTAATAGAAGATCTCATCGAGTCACCGTTTTCTAATGTTTTAAAGCGATCAGATTCCTCTCCGCCTTCCCCTGTGTTTGATCGGCCTCCTATTCTATTCATAGCAATAGCTAGGTTTGTATGGGCTTCTCTACTTATTGAGCCAAATGACATAGCGCCAGTTGCAAATCTTTTTACTATATCTTTAGCATCTTCGACTTCTTCCATTGGGATAGGATTCCTTCCACATTCTTCGGCAGATTTGATCCGAAATAATCCTCTCATAGTCATAAGTTCATTGCCTTGATTGTTTATGGACTCAGCGTATTTCTGGTAAGTTGTTTTATCATTAGAACGCACTGCGTGCTGTAAATCTCTTACCCTGTCGCTATTCCACATATGTGCTTCACCTCTTACTCTCAGAGCATATTCACCTCCAACTTCCAACATATTTTCGAGACCAGATAAAGTGTTGTAGGCACTTTTATGACGCTCAATAGTTTCCTTTGCTATTTGCTTAAGGGAAACACCCTCAACCATAGAATGGGTTCCAGTAAAATATTGTTTAACAAAATCAGAAGATAAACCAACAGCATCAAAAATTTGTGCTCCACAATAAGATTGATAAGTAGAAATACCCATTTTTGACATGACCTTTAGAATTCCTTTTCCGACCGCTTTAATGAAATTGTTTTCGGCTTCATTTGTTTGCAGATCTTTACCCAGATTTTTTGCAGTTTTTAAGGCTAACCAAGGACTTATGGCATCCGCTCCGTATCCCGCTAAGCAACAAAAATGATGAACCTCTCTTGCTTCTCCAGTATCAATTATTAAACCAGCGGAAGTACGTAATCCCTTTTTAATAAGATGATGATGAACAGCGGATACTGCCAATAGTGCTGGTAGTGGAATAAATTTTTCTGAAACTTTTTTATCAGAAAGTATTAATACCTTTGCTCCGTTTAATATATTTCCTTCTGCTTCAGAGCAGAGACGTGTTAGAGCATTTTTAAAGTCATTTAAACCTTTAGTGCTTTCAAATGTTGTATCAAGGGTTTTTGTAGATAAAACAGAATTATTTTGAGTTCCAAATTCTTTAATTTTTTCTAAGTCGATTTCCGTAAGTATTGGTTGTTCTAATTTAAGATAGTGAGAACTATCCGATCCTTCTAAATCCAAAATATTTCTTCTTGGTCCTACATAAGTGAAGAGAGACATCACCAGTTCTTCACGAATAGGATCTATAGGTGGATTAGTAACTTGGGCAAAGTTTTGTTTAAAATATGTATAAAGGAGTTTTGATTTATTTGATAAAGCTGAAATCGGTGTGTCGGTACCCATTGAACCTAATGCTTCTTGACCTGTGTTGGTCATCGGATCCATAAGAAAACTTTCATCCTCTTGGGAATAACCAAAGGCTTGTTGTAATTTTAGTCTTGGGATTCCTTTTTCATTTTTATTTGTAGATTGGATATCTAATAAATTAATTTGATTCAAATCCAATAATTCTTTCCAAGGTTTTTTTTGAGACAAGGTTTTCTTTATCTCTTCATCTTTAATTATAGATTTTTTTTCCAGGTCAATTAGTAACATTTTTCCGGGTTGCAATCTCCATTTAGCAATAATTTTATTCTCTTCAAGAGGAAGAAGCCCCATTTCAGATGCAAATATCACTTCGTCATCATCAGTAATAAGATAGCGAGCAGGCCTCAATCCGTTTCTATCTAACATCGCACCGATTTGTTTTCCATCTGTAAAAGCAATATTTGCAGGACCATCCCAAGGTTCCATAATCGGTGCATAAAATTCATAGAAACTTCTTAATTTGGGATTCATCAAGAGATCATTTTGCCATGCTTCTGGAATCATAATGAGCATGGCTTCAGAAACCGAATAACCGCCTCGTACAAGGAGCTCAAGAGCATTATCAAACGATGCGCTGTCCGATTGGTCTTCCTTAATTATTGGCCAGATCTTTTCAATATCTTCTCCAAAAAGTTTGGATTTTAAAATACTGTGCCTTGCGTTCATCCAATTAATATTTCCTCTTAATGTATTGATCTCACCATTATGGCAAAGCATCCGAAAAGGCTGTGCAAGGCTCCACGTAGGAAAAGTGTTAGTTGAAAATCGCTGATGAATGATGGCAAAAGACGAAAGGATGTTGGGATCAGAAAGATCTTCATAAAAACCTAATTTGTTTCCCATTGACCCTAATTGGTCCGATAGAACCATTCCTTTGTACAAAATGGTCCTTGAGGAAAAAGAGGCAATATAAAATTGTTCCGAATATTTTTTGTCCAACTTCGTGATCTCATTATCAATACGTTGCCGTAAGATATATAGTTTTCTTTCAAAGTCATCCTGGTTTGAGTATTTATCACGCATTGAAACGAAAAGTTGAACAACATATGGGACGGACGGATGAACTGACCAGCCAAGTTCATCGGAATATGTAGGGCAGTCTCTCCATCCGAGAAATGATACCTCTTCTTCATGACAAATCCCCTCAGTTATTTTTTGAATAACTTTTTTGCTCTCTTCATTTTTTCTTATAAAGAAAACGCCAACGCCATATTCTCCGTTCTTTGGTAAGATAAAATTGTCAATTGATTTGTCAAAGAATTCATGTGGAATCTGCATTAGGATACCCGAGCCATCTCCAGCCTTAGGGTCTGCACCTACTGCGCCTCTATGTTCAAGGTTACATAACATAGATAAGGCCTTTTCTATTATGCTGTGAGATCTTCGATTCTGCATATCTACGATAAATCCAACTCCGCATGAATCATGTTCGTTAGAGGGGTTATACATGCCTTGTTTTTTAGGGAGTCCATAAAAAATATTTTTATTGATATTTTTAGGCATGTGTTTATTTGCTTTCAAAATGGATTGTTTTTTTTATTTAGCTGTAAGAGATTAATCTTTTATAGGAAAACTAGCCTAAAATCAAGTTGTGTTGCATAATAACAACAATAAATAGTTAACTTATTAATTTTATTGATTTCATATGGTCATATTAAATTTAATTGTAGTATTGTTGCTGAATATGGAAGAGAAATTATATACATTTTGGCCTACAAATATACTTCATAAGAAATTTAAACAACATCAAAAAGTTAGAGATGATTTGTTGGAATTTGTTAAAGATTATAAAAATAAGGTTCCAAATGGAAAGGAAGGCTCTGAGAATTCAAATCTATATGAGAGTCAATATGATGTCGTTTCTTATATTGAACAATACCCTTGTCTAAAAGAACTAATTAACTTTATCGGTGAAGGATTCAAAGAGGTTGCATATTTTTCAAACAAACATATATGGGAGATTCAAAAAATTGACCCTTCAAGTGTATCAGCAAAAATTACTGCCTTGTGGTTTATTGATTATCTTCAAGATGGCTTTGTATTTCCGCACATACATTCTGGCTGTTCTTGGTCAATGGTTTATTACTTATTAGCGCCGAATACTTCGAAAAAAGATACTTATGCCGGTACGCATTTCTTATCACCTTTAAATAAGGCAGATTCTGATGATTTAGGAAATTCTTATAGTCGTGAAACTTCAAGAAATATTATTCCAAGCGAAGGTGAGGGCCTTTTCTTTCCTTCAACTCTTGTCCATTCAACATACCCAAATAAAAATGATGATAAGAAGATTATTTTTTCAGCTAATTGTTCATTCTTTGAAAAATAAGAGCTTTTAATGAAAATGCCATCCCATGCAGAACTAAACAGCTTATTAGAGCACTATCAAAACGGGAGGTATGATGATGCTGAGAAGTTAGCATTATCCATCACTCAACAATTCCCGGAGTATCAATTTGGCTGGAAAATTCTTGGAATAATATTAGGACAAACAGGCAGGATAACTGAGGCATTAGTTGCCAACCAAAAATCCGTAGAATTGGCTCCTCAAGATACAGAAGCCCACTACAACATGGGAATGACGCTAAAAGAATTGGGCAGATTAGACGAGGCTGAAGCCAGCTATAGGCACGCGATAGCATTGAAAGCTGCCGATGCCGATGCCCATACCAACTTGGGACTCATGCTCCAAGAACTCGGTAGATTAGAAGAGGCTGAAGCAAGCTTAAGGCAAGCTATAGCTTTGAAGCCTGACTATGCCTTAGGCCATAACAACTTGGGTATCGTGCTCAAAGAACTCGGGAAATTAGAAGAG
>PCCF01000054.1 GCA_002731945.1 Rhodobiaceae bacterium
AATCCTATTGAAGGCTCATCTAATACATACAATACTCCAGTTAAACCAGATCCGATTTGTGAAGCTAGTCTTATTCTTTGAGATTCTCCTCCAGATAGTGTTCCCGATGATCTTGATAATGTTAAATAACCTAACCCAACATTATTTAAGAAATTAAGCCTTTCATTAATTTCCTTAATTATATTTTGGGCAATCGTATTTTCTTTTTTTGTAAGTTTTTTTGGTAAATTAACAAACCACTTTTGGATGTCTTTTATAGATAGCAATACTATTTCTCCAATGTGAGTCTCATTAATTTTAACAGATAGGGCCTCTTCGTTTAATCTATATCCATCACATTCTTTACAATCAGAAATTGATTGGTATTTTTCAAATTCCTCTCTCATCCAATTACTATCCGTTTGGCGATAACGTCTGTTAATATTATTAATAATGCCCTCAAAATTCTTAATGGTCTTAAAAGTTCTTGAGCCATCATCATAGATAAAAGAAATTTTTTCTTCCGATCCTCTCAACAACAATTCCCTAATATTACCGGAAAGATCTCTCCACTTTTTATCTAAGGAAAAATTAAAATGTTCTGATAATGCTAATAATGTTTGATGATAAAAAGGTGAGGGTTTTCTGGTTTTTGACCAAGGAGCGATAGCCCCGTCATTAATGCTGATTTCTTTATTAGGAATTATAAGATCTTCATCTATGAAATATTGAGTACCTAGACCATCACAACTTACACACGCCCCTTTAGGGCTGTTAAATGAGAATAATCTTGGTTCAATTTCTTCAATAGTAAAGCCTGATACTGGACAAGCATATTTAGCTGAATAAACAATTCTATTATTTATCTTATTAGAGCTAGAAAAAGTTTCTATAACCGCAATCCCATCAGTCAAATTTAAGGCGGTCTCAAAACTATCAGCTAATCTGGTATTCAAATTTTTATCAATGACAATCCTGTCAACTACAACGTCAATATTATGTTTTATATTCTTCTCCAACTCAGGGACATCTTTAATTTCATAAAAAATATTATCAACTTTTACTCTTTGGAAACCTTTCTTTAAAAGTTCGGAAAATTCTTTTTTATACTCACCTTTTCTCTCACGGACTATGGGAGCGAGAAGATAGGCTTTTGTCCCTTTTCTTATTTTATTAACTTGGTCTACCATTTCTGACACTGACTGACTTTTAATGGGTAGTCCGGTAGCCGGAGAGTACGGGGTGCCTATACGGGCATACATTAACCTCAGATAATCATATATTTCAGTAACAGTTCCAACAGTAGAACGAGGGTTTTTTGAGGTTGTTTTTTGTTCTATAGATATTGCTGGAGATAGTCCTTCAATCATATCAACATCAGGTTTTTGCATCATTTCAAGGAACTGTCTGGCATATGCAGATAGACTTTCAACGTATCTTCTTTGGCCTTCGGCATAAAGTGTGTCAAATGCAAGAGAGGATTTTCCAGACCCCGACAAACCTGTTATTACCGTAATCTTTTCTTTAGGTATATCAACATCTATATTTTTAAGGTTATGCTCTCTTGAGCCTTTGATTCTTATGTATTTTTGATTATTTTTTTTTAATGATTTTGATGACAAAACTTCTCTCATGTTTAAAATAAAAAATATCTTATATCATAACATTTAATATTAATTATAGTATTTGTTATATTATCAATTTTTAACGGGAGTTTTTTATGTCAGGAAGTTTAAACAAAGTCATGTTAATTGGTCGCCTAGGTCAAGACCCCGAAATTAGGAACACACAAGACGGACGCTCATTATGTACCTTTTCTTTAGCCACAAGTGAAAATTGGAATGATCGTAATACAGGAGAAAGAAAGGAAAAAACTGAATGGCATCGCATTGTTGTTTTTAATGAGGGCCTTGTAAAAATTATAGAACAGTATGTTAAAAAGGGTTCAAATGTTTTTTTAGAAGGTCAATTGCAAACAAGAAAATGGGAAGATAAGGAAGGTATAGAAAAATACACAACTGAAGTAGTTTTGCAGGGTTTTAATTCAACCTTTAAAATGTTGGATAGTAAAGGTGCGTCATTATCCGAAGATTTTGGGAAAGAAAATAGTATTCAGAATACAAAAGATTCGAGCTCAGAAATTGACGACGATATACCATTCTAACTTATTGAATTATAAATAGAAAATTAAAATAACTAATATTTAAATAATTGAAGATTTATCAACATAATGTTATTGTATTGAATGTCTTACAATAGCTATCGATTCGTTATAAATATTCAGTTAATGGAGAATTATGTCAGAAATTAATGATGAAAATTCTGACGAAAATTCGGGAATATCGAATATAAGTTTAGATCAAGAAATGCGCCAATCTTATCTCGATTACGCTATGAGCGTGATTGTTTCTCGAGCTTTACCTGATGCAAGAGATGGTTTGAAACCAGTGCACAGAAGAATTTTATTTTCTATGCATGAAAGTGGATATGATTATAACAAGCAGTATAGAAAATCAGCGAGAGTTGTTGGTGATGTTATAGGTAAATACCATCCACACGGTGATCAAAGTATTTATGATGCATTAGTAAGAATGGCACAGCCGTTCTCTTTGCATCTTCCATTAATTGATGGGCAAGGAAACTTTGGTTCAGTCGATGGAGACCCTCCCGCAGCGATGAGATATACAGAAGTTAGAATGAAAAAGTTATCACATCACCTATTAAATGATATCAATCAGGATACAGTAGATTTCCAAGAGAATTATGACAATTCAGAAAGTGAGCCTCTTGTTTTACCAGCTGAATTTCCTAATCTTATGGTAAACGGGGCAGGGGGTATTGCTGTAGGCATGGCAACTAACATTCCTCCTCATAATTTAGGCGAAATAACAGATGCTTGTTTGCAAATCCTAGATAACCCTGAAGTAGAGATTGATGAATTATTTAAAATGGTTCCAGGGCCCGATTTTCCTACAGGCGGAATAATATTAGGTAATAGTGGCGCTAAGAGCGCCTATACAACCGGTAGAGGTTCAGTGGTTATTAGAGGTAAGGCAGATATAGAAGAAATTAGGAAAGATAGAGAAGCAATTATTATTACAGAAATCCCTTTCCAGCTTAATAAGACCCTGTTAATTGAGAAGATTGCAGAATTAGTTAGAAACAAGGCGATTGAAGGAATAAGTGACTTAAGGGATGAAAGCGATCGTCATGGGATGCGTATTGTCGTTGAGTTGAAAAGAGATACTATTCCAGAAGTTATTTTAAATCAATTATACAAATATACGCAACTTCAAACATCATTTGGAGCCAATATGGTTGCGCTAGATAAAGGGACTCCTAAGATTATGAATCTTAAGGAATTATTGATATGTTTTCTGGATTTTCGGAAAGAGGTTGTTAAAAGAAGGGCTAAATATCAGTTAAATAAAGCAAGAGATAGGGCTCATTTATTGGTTGGTTTAGCAATAGCCGTAACAAATATTGATGAAATAATAAAATTGATCAGATCTTCGAAGTCTCCTGCTGAAGCAAAGGAAGATTTAATGGATAGAGAATGGCCCGCAAAAGAAGTTAAATCTCTAATTACCTTAATAGATGACCCGAGACACGGAGTCTCGAAAGCAGGTAACTGTTCTTTTACAGAGGAACAAGCGAAAGCAATTTTGGAATTACGCTTGCAAAGATTGACTGCCCTTGGAATTGATGAAATTAAATCTGAGTTAAATGATTTAAGAGATAAAATTACTGATTTGTTGAATTTTCTTGGAAGTAAAGATCTAATTATTTCTTTAATTAAAGAAGGGTTAATTGAAATTAAAGAAAATTTTGCTGTTCCTAGGAGAACTGTAATTATTGGCGAGCTCGATGACGTTCTGGATGAAGATCTAATTAAAAAAGAAGAGATGGCCATTACAGTTAGTCATAGTGGCTATATAAAAAGGGTTCCTTTATCAACTTATAGAGCACAAAACCGCGGAGGAAAAGGACGCTCTGGTATGCAAACTAAAGATGATGATTTTGTTACTAGGATTTTTATTGCGAATACCCATCAGCCAATACTTTTCTTTTCATCAAAAGGCATGGTTTATAGACTAAAATCTTGGAAATTACCTCTTACTAGTCCTCAAGCTAGAGGAAAGGCAATGATTAATTTGTTGCCGCTAGATGAAGATGAGAGAATAACAACGGTCATGGCATTACCAGAAAATCAAAGTGATTGGGAGGGCTTATTTGTTGTATTTACTACTTCTTCAGGAGGCATAAGGAGAAATTCGTTATCAGATTTTTGGAATATAAATAAAAATGGAAAAATAGCTATGAAGTTAAAATCTGATGAAAGAATTATTTCAGTACAGACATGTAGGAATAATAATGACATTTTATTGACAAGTAGAAAAGGACAAAGCATACGTTTCTCTGTAGATAAAGTACGTGTTTTTGCATCAAGGTCATCCATGGGGGTTAGAGGAATTAATCTGAAAAAAGGAGATAGTGTAGTTGGAATGTCAATTTTAAATCATGTAGATGCATCTATAGAAGAATTAAGAGCTTATTTAAAAAGAGCATCGATTATGAGAAGGGCCACAGAAGAAGAAGTTGATGATTCAACTAGTGCATATGATAATAATGGAGACATTGATCTTTCAACAAAAAGATATTCTGAGCTAGCCGCACAAGAAGAAATTATTCTTACAGTTGCTGCTAATGGTCAAGGTAAAAGGTCATCATCGTATGAGTATAGAACTACTAACAGAGGAGGAAAAGGAGTTATAGGGATAACTTTAACAAAGGCCCATGGTGAGGTTGTAGCGTCGTTTGCAGTAGACTCTAATGACCAAATAATGCTTATTGATGATAGCGGTAAATTAATTAGGTGCCCAGTAACTGATATAAGAATAATGGGCAGAAATACACAAGGTGTGAAGATTTTTAATATAGAAGAGACCTCTACAGTCGTAAGTGTTGAAAGAATAATTGAGCAGAACGGAGATCAATAATGACAATAGGTGTATACCCTGGTTCTTTCGATCCCTTTACTCTTGGACATAGGGATATTCTTTTGAGAAGCTTAAAAATACTCGATAAAGTGATAGTTGCCATTGGAATTAATCATGAAAAAGATAATATGTTTTCTGTTGAGGAGAGGATTAATATAATAACTAATGAAATCAATGATATAGATAATATATCTAATGTAGAAATAAAACCTTTTAAAGGTTTAATAATTGATTTTGCATCTGAAATGAAAGCAACAGTCTTAATTAAAGGGGTGAGGGGACCTGTTGATTATGATTATGAGCTACAGATGGCAGGAATGAATTCGGTCATGAACCCCAATATAGAAACAATTTTTCTGATTTCTAAACCCGAGTATAGTTTTATTTCTTCTTCTTTGGTAAAACAAATAGCTAATATGGGTGGTAATATTTCTAAGTTTGTTTCACCAAGAATTGAAGAATCAATAAAAGAAAAGATTTAAAAATGTTTAATCCTCTTTATCTAATTAGAGTGGTTTCTTGTTTATTTTTAATGGAGATTATTTTGTCAGAGACTAGTGCAAAAAATTATAATGATGAAAATATATTGCTAATGGATATAACACAAATTAGTGAGACATTGGATACGAATGAAGACCCCCCAGTTAAAAGAGTTGTAATTAGGTTGTTTCCTGAAGTTGCTCCGAAACATGTTTCACAAATTAAAACCCTGTCGAATGAAGGTTTTTATAACGAAGTAATATTTCATAGAGTTATCGAAGGTTTTATGGCACAAACTGGAGACCCTACGGGAACTGGAATGGGAGGTTCCGATCTTACGGATATAAGGGCAGAATTTAGCAATAAACCCTTTGTAAGGGGGGCTTTAGGTATGGCAAGATCCCAACATCCCGATAGCGCAAATTCGCAATTTTTTATATGCTTTGATGAGGCCTCTTTTTTAAATGGTAAATATACTGTTTTTGGGGAAGTAATTGAAGGCATGGAGTATGTTGATAACATTATGAGAGGCGAACCACCTGATTACCCTGATAAGATCGTTTCTTTAAAGTCGTCTATCGACAATTAATTTTTTTTATGAAATTAACAGATTTTTCTTTTAATTTACCGAAAGATTTAATTTCAACAAAGCCTAGCAATCCTAGAGATGCTTCAAGGTTATTACATCATGTAAGTTCCAATAGATTCGAAGATTTACAATTTAAGAATATTATTAGTCTCTTAAATAAAGGAGACGTTTTAGTAGTGAATGATACAAAAGTAGTACCTTCAGAGATAATGGGACTTAAGGCTAATAATCTGGGCGAACGGTCTAAAATAATGTTTACTTTCATAGAAAATTTGAAAGATGGTATTTGGAGTTGTTATGTAAAACCCGGAAAAAAAATTCAAGAAAATGATGTTGTTTCTATATATGGAGTTGACTGCAGGATTATAAAAAAATCAGAACGTATTGTTTTGGTTAATTTTAATGGTAAAAATCATGAATTTAAAAAAAATCTTGAAAAATATGGAAACTTAATGCTTCCGCCATACATTACCTCTAGAAGAAAATATAAAAAAAGTGACGAAGAAGATTATCAAACCGTTTATTCTAAAAATCTTGGTTCAATAGCAGCCCCAACAGCAGGTCTACATTTTACAGAGGATTTATTAAAGGAAATTAAATCAAAACAAGTTAATATAAAAAACGTAACTCTGAGCGTAGGCTCGGGAACTTTTTCTAAATTGGAAAATGAGAAAGTTGAAGAGAATTTATTATTTAAAGAGAAATGTTTTCTATCCAAGGATACTTCCAAATTTCTTAATTCAGCTTATAAGGATCCAAAAAGAAAAATTATTGCTGTTGGGACGACTACTCTAAGAGTCTTAGAAACCTCTTTTATAAATAATAATTCTTTTGAGCCTATTGATACTTTTACAGATATATTTATTTATCCAGGTAAGAAAATTAAATCTATTGATTCATTAATTACGAATTTTCATCTTCCTCAATCTTCATTATTTATTTTAATCTGCGCGTTCATAGGTCGAGCTAATGCAGTTAAAATGTATCATCATGCTATAAGGAAAAGATATAGATTTTATTCTTATGGAGATTCATGTTTTTTAAATAATGGTTAAATGAAAAAATATTCTTTCAATGTTAAAGCAAACGATGGTTTTGCAAGATTAGGTCAGATAAAAACTTCTAATGGGAGTATAAATACACCAGCCTTCATGCCGATTGCAACACAAGGTTCCATCAAGTTTACACCAATTGAGTTCATTAAAGAAATTGGTTTCGATTTAATATTGTCAAATACATATCATTTATTATTAAGGCCGGGTTTAAAAGTTCTAAATAAATTTGATGGTATATCAAGATTTATGAAATGGGATGGCCCAATGCTAACAGACTCCGGTGGTTTCCAGGTGATGTCATTAGCAAAATTTAGAAAAATTTCCAAAGAGGGTGTTAAGTTCCAATCCCATATTGATGGCTCAACACACATTCTCACTCCAGAAAATGTCGTGGATTCACAAAATATAATTAATTCTAATATTCAAATGTCTTTAGACGAATGTTTACATTATCCAGCCTCTTTTGAAGATTCAAAAAAATCAATGAGACTTTCTTTAAATTGGGCTGAAAGAGCTAGAAGAAGATTTTTAGATACTAAGAAAAATAAATCTGATGCTCAATTTGGCATTATTCAAGGGGGAATTTTTAAAGATTTAAGAATAGAGTCAATAAAAGAAAACACAGACATTGATTTCGACGGATATGCTATTGGAGGATTGGCTGTTGGAGAAGGTCATGAAATGATGAAAGAAATTGTAAAATATACAACACCTGAATTGCCCATCAATAAAGTTCGATACCTAATGGGAGTAGGTAAACCAAAAGATATAATAATAGCGGTTGAGAATGGCATAGATATTTTTGATTGTGTTATTCCTACCCGTGAAGGTAGGCATGGAAATGCTTATACAAATTATGGCATTATTAACCTCAATAATTCCAAATTTAGTAACGATTTAAACCCAATTGATGAAGAAAGCACATATTATGTTACAAAAAATTATTCAAAAAGTTATTTACATCATTTATTAAGAATTAATGAACCTCTAGGAGGTATGCTAGTATCGTTACACAACTTAAATTATTATAATGTATTGATGAATAAAATAAGAAACGCAATTAGAGATAAAAAATTTAATACTTTTAAAGAAAATTTCTTGCTCTAAAGATTTAAGTCTCAGGATTATCAACGTCTAAAACATCTTCTTGATCTAATAAATTTTCACTACTTTCATCAATTTTTGCTGCTTTAGCGCATTCATCTTTGTTAATTCCTGCGGCAGCACATATTAATTCTCCTGCAACAGGATTAATCTCCTCTTTAGTAACCTTAGCAACTGGAGGAGGGGTTGCGCATGATGTTAATAAAAACAACATAGCTACAATAAATAAATTGTATACTTTCAAATGATATACCCTTCTATTTAAAGCATAACACATAATTGTAATTTGACAATTTTTTGAACGAGGCAGTATAGAAATTAAAAATAAAATTTGATTTGATTTGATATAAACTAACATTTAAAAGTTAGATAATTGTGGGCCCGTAGCTCAGTAGGTAGAGCACCTCCCTTTTAAGGAGATTGTCACAGGTTCGATCCCTGTCGGGCTCACTCTCTTATAACTAGATCGTCATATCTTATTAGAACCTTTCTGAAAAGTTTTCACAAAAAGATTTGAGTCATTTGTAAAAATATATAATCTTAATAAAATAATTATCGAAGCAAAAAATAAATTCATAACATATAAAACGCTTAGAGATTTTGTACCTAGAAAAACAAACTAAGGATTTAAAAATGATTAACAAAATACTTACTCCCTTATTTTTCTTTATGATTATTTTTGCAAGTAACTTAGAAGCTCATAATCTACAAGAATCCATTAAAAGCGACCATCGATTGACTATCAATATAACAAGAGATGATTCTCGTCATCCTTACGAAACATTGAGTTTCTTTGAAATTAAATCTGAAATGACAGTTGTTGAGCTTTCTCCAGGCGGGGGATGGTATACAGAAATACTTGCAATGTACATGTATGATGAAGGCCGTCTTATTACAGCCCCTTATAATCCTGCTTTAAGCGATTATGCTCAGCGAAGTCTGAAAACTTTTGTAAAGAAACTTAAAAGCAATGAAGTCTATAAGAAGGTAGAAATCAAATATCTTTTTGAAAAACTAGCTGAAGATGCGACTGTAGATGCTGTTTTAACTTTTAGAAATGTTCATAATTGGTTGGATAATAATGCTAAGGGAGCAAAAAAAATATTCCAACAGGCATACTCAGCATTGAAACCAGGAGGGATTTTCGGTGTGGTTGAACACAGGGCAAGCCCTGGAACCTCTCTTGCGGATATGTATAATAGCGGATATGTCACAGAAAAATATATAATTAATTTAGCAAATCAGGTTGGGTTTATACTTTCTGACAAGTCTGAAATAAATTCGAATTGGAAGGATAAAAAGGACCATTCTAAGGGTGTCTGGACACTACCACCAACATATAGATTAAAAGATATAGATAGAGAAATATACGAAGAGATAGGAGAAAGTGACAGAATGACTCTCCTTTTTAGAAAACCACTATCGGAAGGTGACCTTGTGCCTTAGAAAAAAAGGGGAAAAAATGTTTATTGTTAAGTTATTAAGTGGGACTCTTGTCTGGTTAGTTATAACGTATTTCTGGTGGATTTGGGTTACTAGCTAATCAAATCTAAAATTGAGGAGGATGTTATGATAAAGAAGATCAATCCTAATAAAGGTTGGTATAGATATACTGAATTTATGGATTCCTTTTCAGATCCTAGACATAAGTTAATGTTAAATAATATGCGGCATCATTTAAAATATGAGTGTCTTCAAGATCCTGAAATTTTTAATACTATAGTGTCAAACCCAGAGTATAAATTCTTTGGCAGTTTTAATAATGCAGTCCTTAAGGGGATGCAGGAAGTTAAGGATTTTTATTATAACATGTGGAATTCTCATAGTAGTCTTATAGAATTAGAGATACATCATTGTTCGCCTGGTGATTGGGGTGTAGCATGCGATGGAGAATGGTATCAACAAGTACCTGGTGAGGCACTAATCGAACAAGGGGACGAAACGGTTGATAAAGATAAATGGTATTTGTCCCATGCGCATTTATCTTGGTTTTTTCCATTTGAAGATATTAACGGAGAAATACTTCTTGGTGGCGAGATTTGTTATATTGATGAGACCGGTAGTTCACTCGATGAATTAGATTCAAAAGATGTTCTGACATTAGAAGAGGCTAGAAATTCTTGGCCAGACTAATAAGAAATGAAGAAAAAAGGATCAAAAAAGAATAGAATTGTTAGACAACATCAAGGTACTCATGAAAGAGTAGTGCAGGATAAAAAGAAATATAATAGAAATAAGAATGAGGAGAAATTGGATAAAGATTAATGTTTTATTATGTTTTAAAAGTTTTAATTACAGCAATTTTAGTTTTGTTTATTTCTGAAATAGCTAAAAAATCTACTTTTTTAGCTGGTATTGTAGCTTCTATTCCGATTACTTCGTTCCTAGCTTTCATATGGATTTATTATGAAACAAATGATTTAGAAAAAATTTCAGATTTATCTATAAGTATTCTTTATATGATACTTCCATCTTTAATCTTTTTAATAATTCTACCTTTAGTAATTAAAATAACTAATTCTTTTACAATTTCATTAATTTTAGCAAGTTTAACGACAATATTTTCATATTGGATATATATAATTGTTTTGAATAAACTAAATATTCACTTATAAGATAATCTTTATTTTAGAGGAAAAAATGAATCTTTTAAATATGGCCAAAGATCTTAAGGGTATGGAAAAAATGATGAAGCCGGCTCTTGAAAAATTTATGAGAGAGTCTGGTTTTGTTAAAAAAGAAGAAATTGAAATACTTGAAAAAAGAATTAGAGAACTTGAACAAAGAATAGATAATCTTTAAGAGGTTAAACCTTTTTTAATATTCCGCTAAAGGTGGCTAAAATTGAATCGTGATAAAATATTTTGCCTTTTATAAAAAGCATTGTTTTAGAAGATCGGGTAACTTCACCATTGGCGTAAACAATTCCCTCAGGTGTAGATCCTCTTAGAAATTCCGTATTACAACTAATTGTAACATAATTTTCTAAAGAGGTATGTTCATGACCAATAACAAATAATGCATAATCAGCAAATGCCATTATCATCCCCCCATGCAAAGTAGCTATTGAATTAAGATGTTGTTTCTTGCATTGAAAAGCTGCTAGATTTCTACCATTAGGTTCTTTTTTATAGAAAAAAGGACCAGCATAATCTTCAAAAGGCTCTTCAACATGCCAGGTTTTAAAATCTTTTAATTCAGGAGGAGTTTTTTTCATTGTCTTCTTTATAGGTTTGATTATGCTTTATTTATTATAGAATAATACCTTAAGATTCAGTTGGAGAAAATATATATTATGACAGATAGATCAGAACTCACGGAAAGTGATATCAAAAAAATAAAAAATTTAATTGAGATAGAAGATATAAAAAAAATGAGATTACATTATTCGTATTTTATGGATACTCGTGATCTCGATAAGTTAATGGAAGTATTTGTAGAAGATGCGTTATGTGAATATGGGCCATATGGTGAATGGAGAGGAAAAGAGATAATTTTTAATAATTATAAAGAAACCTTTAAAGAAACTATGGATAACCCCTTTGCAAGTATGCATGTTAACACTAATCATCTCGTTGAAATCACAGGGCCAACTTCAGCAAAAGGCAGGTGTTATCTTGTGGATATTGTAACCGATGTAAAGCCTGACGAAAATCCGTTTCTTTGGTTTGCTTTATATGATGAAGAATATGAAAAAATAGACAACTCTTGGAAAATCAAAAGAACAAGTTTAGAATTCTTTTGGCCTGAAAGACATGTGCAAGATAATATTATCCCGGGAGAATTTATTTAAATTTAATATGAAAGAAAATTATACATTTAATTTTATAGTATTTTTTACCTTTTTTCTTATTTCTAGCTATAGTCATGCAGCAATAACCGTACTAGGAAAGGGTGATGCTACTCTTTGTTACCACGGAGCAAAGTTTGGCTATGAAAATAGATCGATAATTAACAAGTGTAAGAACGCTTTAAATGATAACTCTCTTTCACCCAAAAATAAGGCAGCAACCTATGTGAACCTTGGAATAATCTATAACAATTCCTCCCAACCAGATAAAGCATTGCTCACTCTTAATAAAGGAAAAGAATATGATGGTGTTCGATCCGAAGTCGCACTCAATTCTGGGAATAGTTATTACCTTAAAAGAAATTATAATAAAGCTTTAAAGCTTTATGAAAAATCTTTTGAATTAGGAATTAAAGATAAATCTGCTGTTTTTTTTAATATTGGTCTTGTTTACGAAAAATTGAATAATATAGAAAAGGCAATTTTTCATTACAAGAAGGCAATAGAATTAAAGCCAGAATTCTTAACATATTTTGAAAAGAAGGTTCAGTTAGTCCAATTAGGGAAATGGTAAACCAATAATCTCGTATTTAAGGAAATTTTAAGTGATAAGGCTTTTGTTAGGTGTCATTATAGGAATATGTCTAACGTTATATTTTCAAACAGAAATAAATAATTTAGCCACAACTTTACTCAATTTTATTAACTATTAATTTATTAAGATATTATATTGTAAATCAATATAAAATTAATATTCAAAGCTAAACTTTATACCATAAAAAGAATTTGATTTGTCCGTCATAGGTGGTGGTGATGTATCATGGGTATTTTCATAGCTTATGATTGAAGAAAATCTTTTAGAGATTTTTAAGCGCAAATTTAAAATAATATAAGACCTTAACTCTGAAAAATTCTCTATATCGGGCTGCAAGTAAAGAGTTGAGTCAAATGAAGCGCTTTCTGATATCTTAAAAGAGTTTGTAATATAGGAGTTAATTCTAACAGTTTCTCTTGCCTCAGATAAAATTCTCTCTTCATTTTCATTAAAAATGCCTAATCCTATTCTAACTGATTTATATGGGCTTAATCTAATACCAGCCCCAATTAATTCTCTTCTTTTAATTTTTTGTAAAGGCTTTTCGCTGATTTGAATAAAACCCTCTAATGCAAGAAGTGGGTTAATTTTTCTAACACCCCTAATGTGCATAAAGGTATCATTTGAGGTTATGGAGTTATCTTTTTCTTCTCTCCTATAAGAAACAACGGCAAATCTTTTCCATTTCTCGGAATTTAAATCTATTCTTCCTTCTAAACTGTAGTTAATTCTATCAACAGTTCCACTAGAACCATTTAATCCAAAATTTAGTTCATAATGCGTACCCAATAAACTTTCTTTTCTTGCTGACTCCATATTAACTATCTGGCTATATGAATAATTGGGGTAAGCAATTACAATTAAAAGAAAGGCGATTGCACAAATTCGCATTTTCTAATCTCCCCCTGTCAAAGATCCCTTGATATGAATATCTCTTTGTGGGAAGGGTATTTCGATATTATTTTCTTTAAATTTATCCCAGATAGAAAATAAGACCTCACTTCTTGGTCCGTACCTTCCCTCAACAACATCGTTAACCCAAAATAAAAGAATAAAATTAACAGAATTATCTGCAAATTCTTCAAGAAAACATAAGGCAGTTGGATTCTTAGATGTTTTCGGGTGCTCTTTGGCAGCTTCAAGTATTAATTCTTGTGCTTTTTTAATATCACAATCATAAGAAACACCTATATTTATCTTTATTCGAGCTTTTTTATTACTATGAGTGTAGTTGATAACTCTGTTTGTAATTAAATCTTCATTAGGAACCATCACTTCTTTTCCGTCATACGTTTCAATAAGAGATGCCCTAGACCCTGTGTTTCTTAAAAAACCTAAAGTTCCATCATTCAACTCAATTAGATCATCATTTTGAACTGTCTTTTCGAACAGTATAATAATACCGCTTATAAAATTTGATGTAATTTTTTGTAGACCAAAACCAATACCAATTCCTAATGCACCACTAAAAACTGCTAGAGCTGTAAGATCAATTCCAAGGAAATTCATTCCAATCTGGAATGCGATGAAATAGATGAGGATTTGAAGAGCTTTTGTTATTAAATTTCTATTATTAGAATTTATACCAGCTATTTTTTTCACAAATTTTGCAGCAATATCTGACAAAATGCCAGTTATCCATAACAAGGTGGCTATAATTAAAACCCCTTGAATAATAAGATATGCAGAAAATTTTGACTCACCAATATTAATTGATAAAGAGTCTGCGTTTAAGAAATTTTTAATTGGCTCTAAGAAAGGTAAAAATTCCAATGAAAAGAAAAAAAAGACAAATGCAAATAAAAGGAATTTAGCAAGGCCTGAATCAGGTTTGAGTAAATTTTTCCAAAAATTATTCATTTCTAGTTAATATCAGATTCGCATTATTTTATTTATATTTAATTGAAAGGATAAACTGATGGTTGAAAGATTAATATCACTTGCTTCTGGTGTGGTTCCAGAGCTGGATCCTATTGAAACTTTTAAGGTTGCCATTAAAACTGGTTACAATGCTGTAGGTCTAATGGTTATTCCGGAGAGAGATCTTAATTCAAATACAATCAGAGAACTAACAATAATGTCTAAAAATGAAAATATAAAGATCTTGGATATAGAGGTTTTAATGCTTGAACCAGGTGATTTTATTGATGATCATCTACGAATTCTTGACTTGGGTGGTGAAATTGGCGCTATGCATTCTTTAACTGTCAGTAATGATTCTGATATCAATAAAACTTCAGAAAAGTTTAATAAGATATGTAATCATGCAAAAGATTGTGGAATAAAATCAGTTTTTGAATTTCTTATGATCACTAAATATAGGAACTTAGATGACGTTATTAATGTTTTAGACTTAACCGAAAGTGAAAATAAAGGCATTCTAATTGATACCTTACATTTCCAAAGAGCCAATCATAAGGCGAGTGATATAAAGAATTACAACAAAAATTTATTTCCTTATTTACAATTGTGTGATGGAGAAAAAGATTTATTGAATAATGAATATGAAGATTATTTGGATGACGCACTAAATGGAAGAAGTGCTCCAGGAGAAGGAAATCTTCCATTAAAAGATATTATTAAAGAATTTTCCTTATCCTTACCTTTTAGCTTAGAAGTTCGTTCAAAATATTATAGAGAAAGTTATAAGAATGTATATGATCGTGCTGGTAAGGTGCTTTCTAAAACACTAGAGTACTTAAATAAGGAGATATAATTATGGAAAAAACAGATATTATTATTACAGCTACTTTTGATTTACCGCCTGAAAAAATAGATGAGGCTATGAAAACTTGTAAACCTTTAATCGATGGAGCCCTAACTGAAGAGGGATGTCAAGATTACAGCTGGACTCTTGATCCTTATGTTCCTGGGCGTATTTGGGTTATGGAAAGATGGGCTAGCGAAGAAGCTTTAAAAAAACACTTTGAAGATGATTGGTATAAAAATATGGGCGCTACATTAAATTCTTTTGGTGTACTAAGTGCTGTTTCAGAGAAATTTAAAATTAGTGCTCAAGAGCCAGTTTACGATGAAACAGGAACAGCAAGAGCAAATTTTTTTAGTTAGGAGTATGATATGAATGATGAATCAGAAATAAGAAATTTAGTATACAAATATGCTGATGCTGTATGCAGAAGAAGTAAAGAAGATTGGTCAAGTACTTGGAGTGTAAATGCAGTTTGGGAATTACCTAGCTCTCCAAAAGTTGAGGGCAGAGATAACATTGTCACATTTTGGGAAGAAGCAATGTCTAATTTTCCTTTTGCTGCTCAGTTAATCCAAAATGGTACTGTTGAGGTTAATGGAGAAAAAGCTACTGGCAGGTGGTATATTGTTGAATATCTTCAATTTGCAGACAAAAATGGAATGTTCAATATTGGTGTATATCAGGACAAATACATAAAAGTTGATGGTCATTGGTTATTCAGCGAACGATATTACACTGTTCTATATAATGACGGCGGAACAGGAAATATGAGTGGTACAATTAATCCCTATCCGGATTTAATTGATTAAATTTACCATTCTTTGAAATCTTTTCCAGTCGGTATATCTTGATTTAAGAATTCTGGATTTAAATAATAAGTTAGGTGTCTCAAATATTTAGATAATTCGTCATTAGAGAGATTTTCATTTAAATCTTCATATTTTATTGGATCACCTATAATTAACGGAACGGACGTATTAACTCTTCTTTTTACTTCATGAAATAATAAAGCCGATCTAAGGGTTGTGCTAACTTGGCTGGCTATATGGAATAAAGGACTATTCTGACCATAGAAATAGATTGGAAGGATAGTGGGCTTGCTTCGCTTTATTAAACGAACAGTAAAATTTCTCCATTTAGGGTCGAAAGCTTCTTTATTTAAAAAATTATTAGTGGTAGATACAGTTCCTCCAGGAAAGATTACTATCGTTCCTCCATCTTTGAGGGATTCCCTAGCTATCTTTCTTGTTTCGATATTTGTTCTTAAAGCTTCTTTGGTTTCAGAAAAAT
>PCCF01000055.1 GCA_002731945.1 Rhodobiaceae bacterium
AAATTTTATTTTAGAATCTTGTTGTGTTTTCAGATAAAATAGTGATTATAAATGGCTCAAAGCAATAGAAAATAGAAATTATCAAGGGGGAACCATGGATTTTTTAAAGTATTTATTAATTGTTCTTGTAGCTTTCTTTTTTGCTACGACAAATAATTCACAACTACGAGCTCAAGAACAAGAAGAACAAGAGAGTTCTTCTAGTTTTGGAATTGAAGAAATTATTGTTACTGCCAGAAAAGTTGAGGAGGCTGCTCAAGAAGTGCCCGTTGCAATAACGGCTCTAACTGAGGAACTTACTCGTTCAACTATTAGAGATCTTTCTGATTTAAATGGATTTGCGCCAAACGTACTTATTTCTGAAAACGGCTCAAGATCCGGTGGAGCAAGTATTAATATCCGAGGTATCAGCCCGACTCGATCGGATGATAATTCTTTTGATGCTCCAATTGCTGTAATGGTGGATGGAATTTATCTAGGATCCTTAGCGGGTCAAATTCTTGAAAACTTCGACATTGAACGAGTTGAAATTCTTCGTGGACCGCAAGGAACTCTATTTGGAAAAAATACTGTCGGTGGTGTTGTAAATGTAATTCGTAGCCGACCAACAGGAGAACTGGGTGCCAGATTAAAGGCAACTGTTGGTGATAATGGCTCACAAGAACTGAGGCTAGTAGTCAATACTCCCGTAACAGATAACCTTGCTGCCAAATTTTTTGCCACAACTATGGAGGATGATGGCTTTTTGTATAATACAACTACGGGCAATACCATTCCTAGAAAAGATTATACAGCCTACGGCCTAACATTGTTGGCAACCCCTACGGAAAAATTTGAGGCTTTGTTAACGGTAGAGCAATTCGATGACAAAAGTCAGCTGGATGCATATCACGCTAACTACAATTTAGCGGTTGGTGTATCATCTGCACCAGGTGATTCTCGTGAGAAAGATCTTTCACTTGGTTCAATGACTTGTACTATTTACAACACATGTAGAAACAGCATGGATATTCCGAGTACTGCTGAAATGAATACCGAAAATGATGCACGTCTTGAAACCACTGCTGTCACTCTCAATATGAGCTATGATATAGACGAGAACAGCGCTCTGAGAGCAATAATAGGTTGGCGAGATATGGATGATTATCGCATATATGATTTCGACGCATCAGCTGCTCCCTTTATTACAATCGAACGTGAAAATGTTTTTGAGCAAACCAGTGCAGAAATTCGTTATGAGGCACAATGGGAAAAATCATCATTAATTGCTGGGGTTTATCTCTGGGAAAGTGAATTTACACAAGATTGGACAACTGGTGGTCAATTCTGGGCTACATTATTTGGTGCAGTAGCACGTAACCCTGCTCTTTGGGCGGCTTGCCTAGGAACTAATGGCCTTGATGGTGCGTTCGCTCCAATCGCTTGTGATTCAGGTCTTACACATGTACCCGCTCCAGATGATGTTACTCAGATCCTTTATGAAACTCAAGAAACTACATCAACAGCTATTTTTGCTCAATATGAATACGACGTAACAGACCAGTGGACTGTAACAGCTGGTATTCGTTGGACTGAAGAAGAAAAGAAGTTTGTTGCTGGTCAATCATATTTATCTAATGATGCAAGAGATCGTGAAAGAAACTTCCCTGGTTACGCAACGCTAGCTCAAACTTGGACAGAAGTTTCTCCTAAAGTTAGTGTCAAATATCAAATCGATGATACATCAATGGTTTATGCATCGTATTCAGAGGGTTTCCATTCTGGTGGGTTTTTTGGAGTGAACCAAAATATCCGTGACTTTGAAAGAGACCAATATGATCCTGAGTTTGCTAATAACCTTGAGATTGGATACAAAAGTATGCATCTTGATAACCGTTTACGGTTAAACTTAACGGCTTTCCATAATGAATTTGAGGATAAACAGGAATCCTTCGTGAAATTGGATCCGGACACTAAAACTGTGGCATCCGTTTTCGATAATGCAGCGGAAGTTCTTTATGAAGGTTTTGAAGTTGAAATCTTATACGCCGCCACTGAAGATCTTCGTGTATTCCTCAACTATGGCTATCTCGATGCATCGTATGAAGAATTTGAGACTGATCTCCAACTAGGGGGAGAGGTTCAAATTCAAGATGCGACTCACTTGACACCAAGAGGCTCTCCAGAATACACCTTGGGAGTTGGCTTTATATACAATAGACAGGTTGGAAAAGGTGAGCTTGAAATATATACCAAATATCAAAAGGTAGCTGATTATGAAACAGACTTACTCAATTTGAGCTCAGGTCGTGTTGCAGGAGGTACAGCTGACGATCTAAGTGCTTCAATTGGTTATTATCAAGATAACTGGTCAATCAGTTTGTTTGGTAGAAATCTTACTGACGAACGATTCGAATACCCAACTGTTCTTGGCGGTAGCCCAGTTTCTGCACCCCTATTTAGCGCAGGTACTGTAAATCGCCCCATAAGTACGGGAATAGATTTTAGTTACGACTTCTAAGTTTATAGAGAATTATAAGAAAAACCCGGTCTTCCGGGTTTTTTTTGTGTTATTGGGATCAAGAAATATTAATAAATTAATAAGGGGTTGATTTCTTATTAAATAAAGTTTCAAATAATGCGCATAGATATAGACATTACATTTATTTACACTTTTGGGAGAATTTAATGAGTTATAAAAGACACCTTTTTACAGGATTTTTGACTGTTATAATGACAGCATCTTTTTTACCACTTTTAGCTGATGAAGGCGATGAAGCAATTGCCTTAGATGAACAGAGAATTGAAGAGATTATCGTTACGGCTCGTCAGCAATCAGAAACCCTTCAGGACGTTCCTGTAACAATCGCGGCCTTTACAGAAGTGGATCTTGAACGTTACAACATTACAAACCTTGTTGATGCGGCCAAGATGGTTCCAAACATGAGAATCGCTCATGGCGGTTCAGGTAACGGTTCGTCCCTCGCACTTCGAGGTATTGGTTCAAGCTCTATTTCAGCCGCATTCGACCACTCTATTGCAATCAATATTGATGGTGTTGTTGTTAATCGTGGACGATTTATCCACAACTCCTACATGGATATGGGACAATTAGAAGTTCTTAAAGGACCACAATCACTCTACTTCGGTAAATCTGCAACTGCCGGTGTCGTATCAATTACCACTAACGATCCTGGAGAAGAGTTTGAGTTCGAAATTAGTGCTGGTGTTGAAACTGAACATGAAGGCACCTTTGCAGAAATGGTGGTTTCTGGACCAGTATCAGAGAATTTAGGTGTAAGGCTTGCTATCGGCATCACTGAAAACGACGAGATGTGGGAAAATTATTCATATGCAAACGACCCAATGCCATATGGCAACGGAACTCTTCCGTATTTTGGGGATGATTCTCTTAACGCACGCCTAACCGTAGTCTGGAACCCAACAGACAATTTTGAAGTAAAACTGAAACATACCTACTCGGAATACAATAACAATGGTGCTGGAGGTGCATGGTCGGAAGAAGTTTGTCCTGAAGGTGCACACCAACCAACTGGTATACCATCTGGTGGCACAGCCTTTACCACTCGTCTGGGCGTAGATGATTGTACAATTAATGGCAACACTTCAAAGATTAACTTGGAGCCTGGCTTGAGAGCAGGATTGCCATTTGGCTTCGACGATGGAGCGCCTGGTCTTGAGCAAGAAACTGATATGACCGGTTTAACGATGACTTGGGACATTAATGACACACTAACCCTTACATCTGTCACTGCCATTGTGGAACTTGATCATGTGGAACTGGATGACTACAGTTACGGGGCAGGCGTTTTCGGCGGGCTTCACCATAATGTCTACGAAATGGTTTCCCAAGAAGTTAGACTCGCTAGCCATAATGACAGTGCCGTGAACTTTCAGGTTGGTGTCTTCTGGCAGGAAGTAGAACAAGAGTTCGATGCCTACCAGTACGCATTCAATCTTGCTGTCATGCCTAATATCTTTGGACCAGCACTAGCGTATTTTGGTGATTTTGATCTTACTACAGGACTTGTCGGACCTGACCCAACAACGGGTAATATGTATGACTATAATAAGGACCATTTCCTCGATACTGAAGTTATGTCTGCGTTCTTCGCGCTGTATTGGGATATTAATGATCGTACGGAACTTACTATCGGAGCACGTTACACCGAGGAAGAAAAGGATGGACGCATAGAAATTAAATATGTTCATGCTGCAGCTGTGGCATTCGGTTTCGGTGGACCACCTTTAATTGGTCCGCTCCAATTTGAAGATGACAACCTCTCACCCGAGATTGCACTAAACTATTACGTTAACGATGAAATCAGTGTATTTATTGCTTACAAGGAAGGTTTTAAGTCAGGTGGTGTAGATAACAGTGCGTTGCCTACTGCAGCTCTTAACCCGCTTTCACCTACTTTCGCCGGATTTGACTTTCTTATTTACCAATCAGAAGAAGCTGAAGGATTTGAAGTTGGAATGAAAGGAAACTTCCTAGATGGTGCCATGCGTCTAAACGCAACGGCATTCTCCTATGAATATACGGACTTACAAGTACAGTTGTTCGATTCCACGATCATCCAGTTCAAAACATTTAACGCTTCTGCACTGGAAACACAGGGTTTTGAATTTGACTTACTCTGGAACACTGATATTGAAGGACTTATTCTACGTTCAGCATGGGCATTTACTGACACCAGTTACTCTGAAGATTTCATCACTGCAACAGGTGATAACCTAAAAGGTGAAGACGGAGTAGGAAGCGCAGATATTGCGGGCTTTGTGGGTTTTTCTTATGATCAACCACTAGCCACTGGCTGGCGTATCACTTTGTCTGCGGATGCACGTTACACCGGTGAGTACAGTTGGAGTGCTTCACTCGACCCATTCATGCAGGGTGATTACTGGATTCATGATGCGGCAATCAGTATCTATGAAGAAAGCGGTCATCACTCGTTCAACATAATTGGTCGTAACATCGCTGATGAATATTATATTCTTGGTGGTGGGGCGATTCCTGGAAGAATACCGGTGAATAACACTTCAGCGAACAGCCTGGATCAAGCCGCTACAACACCGCTTGGTCGAACTCTTTCATTGCAATATGTTTATAGAATGTAAGAAGTAATCTTATAGATAATAAAAAGGGCTGTAATAATATAGCCCTTTTTTATTGCCATAATAATTTTTCTATTGTGAAATAGACTTAGTTAGGAGAAGAAAATGGAAGAAATGTCACAGAATCCAGATAAGCAAACGCTTGATTACGTTTTTAATCAAACAATGCTGAGGATCAAAGATCCGGAAAAATCTTTGGACTTTTATACCCGTGTTTTAGGCATGACACTCTTAAAAAAATTGGATTTTACTGAATACGATTTTTCTCTTTTCTTCTTAGGTTATGTTCGACCCGAAGACGATCCCATACCTGAAGACAAGCAAGAGCGCTTCGCTTACGCGTTGAGTCAAAAAGCTATTCTTGAACTAACCCATAACTGGGGAACAGAAAATGATGAAAACTTTTCCCACCATAACGGTAATTCTGATCCTAGAGGCTTTGGTCATATCGGAATAACTGTCCAAGATGTTTATGAGGCCTGTGAAAGATTTGAAGAGCTCGGGGTAGAATTTCAAAAAAAACCCGACGAGGGCAATATGAAAGGTCTCGCTTTTATTAAAGACCCTGATGGATATTGGGTTGAAATCCTCTCGGCTCGAGGATTGGCAAAAACAATTTAATTGCATTGTATCTTTTTCGATTTAAAGTCAGAGATTAAAGAAATAATTTCATCTCGCTTTTCATTAAGAATATTGTGACCACCCTCAAATGAAAAACTCTCGGCTTGAGGAAATAATTCTAGAGCACCTAGAATAGAACTAGCAGGAACATCTTCATCGTCAATTGCATACGTTACATGCGTAGGAATTTGAAGTGCGCTTAACTTTTTATAATCTCCTAAAAAATTATGCTCAAGGAAATTTTTAAGCAAAGAGTTAAATGCTCTTTCTGTCCCCTTAATACTAAATTGTTGAACGAAATGATTGTCCACCCCTGCATCATCTTCATCTTGCATCTCTGCCCCCCTAGTAATTGCCCTCTTAATAATTACAAACCTTAGGTAAAAATCCCACACGAAAGGAAACTTCATGAAACCACTTAAACCTATCGTTTCTGCGCCTACGAAAGGAACATTCAAGATTAAGGCTTCAATCTTCTCTTTATTTATTGACGCATAATTAGAGGCTATTGCCCCACCCATTGAGACACCCATGAGGGTTACCCTATCAAGACCTAGGTGATCGATAAAGTTCTCCAATTGTCTTTGATACAAAGACATATTGTAGTCACTTTTAGAACGGTCGGAATAACCTCTTCCAAAATGATCATAAGTATAGACTTTAAATCCAATTGAACTTAAGGCTTCAGCAGTTTCCTTATAATAAAAGGAAGGTATAGAAAGACCATGAATTAAGATGAGAGGACAATCCTCTTCTGAACCATAAGTTGTGTAGTAGGTGGCTCCATCTAAAGATTCAAAAAATTTGTATTCTGAATCGTTTTGCAAATCCTCTATTAAAATCTTTTCTCTGTTGCTCAATGAAAATATAATCAGAAAAAATCCAATAACGATTAAAAATGAAATAATTATCCAGTTGACCATATCAATACTCTTAGCAAGTATATAGCATTGGAGGGAATTTTTTATGTCAATTTTGGATTTATTTAAGTTAGATAATCAGGTAGCGGTAGTAACAGGCGCAGGTAAAGGTATAGGCAAAGGTATAGCTATATCCTTAGCAGAAGCAGGAGCGGATTTGGTTCTTGCCTCAAGAAATAAGAAGGATTTGGAGGCCGTTCAAGAAGAAATAGAAAAAATTGGCAAACAAGCACTTAGTGTCCCAACTGACGTTACAGACTCTTCGTCTTTAGAAGCATTGGGAGAAGATGCAATAAAAAAATATGGAAAGATATCTATCTGGGTAAATAACGCTGGAGGACTGCCGGATGGAACACCAAGGTATTTAACAAGGACTTCATCAGACCAATTTGAAGCACAGATCAATTTAAACCTTACAGCCGTTTGGTCGGGGTGCGTTATTGCGGCTAAAAACATGACTGAAGGGGGATCTATTATAAACATATCCTCAAGGTCCTCTAAAGATATGGGTCCGAATGTAAAAAATGGTCCTTATGCTGCATCCAAATCTGCAGTAAATAGCTTAACTGCAACCTTTTCAAGGGAACTTGCTCCTAAGATTCGAGTCAACGCAATTGCACCCGGGCCAATTCCTACGGAAAATTTTATAGATTCAATGAATATGACCACACCTGAAAGAGAAGAAGAAATCAGAAAATATATTGCACTTCCACTTGAGCGCTGGGGAACACCGAATGATATTGGAGCAGCATGTGTTTATATGGCTTCAGAAGCATCTAGCTGGGTCACTGGACAATGTTTGTATGTGTCAGGAGGATCTTGACTTAGGTAAATCTATAAGAACCAAAAGACCATTCGGCTTCGCATCCAATAATTTAAGTTTACCGCGGTGGAATTTAACCACCGAATCTACAAGATTCAGCCCTAATCCTGATCCTTTTGTGTTTCGACTTGAATCCAATCTGGTGAATCGACCCAAAACTTTTTCTTTATCGGAGCTCTTAATTCCCAAACCATTATCGCTCACCCAAATAGAAATATCGTCAGAATTTGCCTTAGCCCCTAATACAACAACCGACTCCACTTCATTAACACCATAATTGATAGCGTTTTCTATCAGATTAGCTAAAGCTTGTGATAATAGGTTTTTATTACCTAGAATCTTCAAACCTAGTTTTACATCTTTTTTTAATAAAATATTTTTACCTTCTGTAATCGGCTCATATAAATCTACCAAATCATCTATTAACTCCTTTACATCAATGGAAGTTTTTTCTAAATCTGATGTACCCGAATCGACTTTTGAAATTGATAAAATTGAATTAAAAGTTTTTATTAAATTGTCAGCTTCCTCTATGGCTTCTTGAATAGATTTCTTGTATTGATTCTTTTCCGGATCAGACATCAGAGTAACCTCTAGATTAGAACGAATCTTGTTTAGGGGAGTCCTCAGATCGTGGGCAAGGTTGTCAGTAACTTCGCGCATGCTTGTCATTAACTTGTTTATTCTATCAAGCATCTCGTTGAGGTTTGAAGAAAGCTTTCCAAGCTCATCGTTCCCTGAAGATGTTGGTAATCTTTGTGTTAAATCTCCATTCATAATTTCTTCGCTGGTTTTATTAATTGCTGATATCCGATTCAAGAAATTACGACTTAAAATATAACCACCAATTATTCCCAGAAACAAAATTAGAATAACCGACCCATATAAAGCCAGAAAAAACCTTTCCTTTAAATAGATCTCGTTATTTATAGAACGCCCTATTATAAGCCGATAACCGCCTTGAAGAGTAAACTCTCTACCCCTAGCATAGCTTAAAGTTTTATTATCATCATTGAGGTTCTTGTAAGTAAATTCTATCCATCCATCTTCGTCAGTTTTAACTCTTGTTAATTCTTTAGGATCATTAAAATTTCCTGTAATGAAATTTTCATTTAGATCCAATAACATATATAAGTTCGCAGTTGGTAGTTTAGATTTGCTATCAACAGCAATTGCCAATGATCTGATGTCCTTAGTTCTAAATCTTGAGGTATAAGCCCTCCTCAATTGTTCGACCTCTTGGATAATTTTATTATCCGATTCTACCTGCAGATCTCTTTCTGTAGTCCAATAGAGATAAAACAATACAAGACTCACCGAAAGACTAAGAAGAATTGTATAAATAAAAATTAACCTAAAGCTGGTTAGCCGGAATGGGTTATTCATTGTATCGCAAAGCGTATCCCGCTCCTCTTTCAGTATGTAGCATTTGTTTACCTTTAAAGGGTTTGTCTATCTTTGATCTAAGGCGTGAAATATGAACATCTATAACATTTGTTTGTGGATCAAAGTGATATTCCCAAACTCCCTCTAAAAGCATTGTTCTTGTAACCACCTGATTAGGCCTCCTCATCAGAAACTCCAGAAGACGATATTCTCTGGGTTGTAATTCTATTTTTTGTCCTTCCCGAAAAACTTCTCTGGATAACAAGTCTATGCTTAAATCTCCAACTTCAAGCGAGGTAGATGAACTCTCCGGTTGAGTGCGTCTATTAAGAGCTTCAATTCGAGCTAATAATTCTGAAAAGGAAAATGGTTTAGATAAATAATCATCAGCACCAAACTTTAAACCTTTTACTCTCTCATCAACTTCACCTAGAGCAGAAAGAATTAGTATTGGTGTATCATTCCCCTCTTTTCTCAGCTCCTGTATTAAGGTAAGGCCTTCAATCTTAGGAAGCATTCTATCGACGATCAAGACATCGAAATTCGAGTCTAAAGCCATATTCAAACCTTCTTCTCCATCTGAAGCATGGTCCGTAACATGACCGCTTTCTTTTAGCCCTTTAATTAAATAAGCAGCGGCGTCTTTATCATCTTCAATCAGCAAAATATGCATCACTATCTCCAATATTAGAATAATTCATATCTGCTATTAGTGTCATTCATTAATTTGACTGCGCTTGTTTTTTTTGGGGAGGCTTAACATAAGCGCAGTCAAAAATGTCCTTCTCTTTCATTATTCTTTCATTATGTATTAACTGGTTTTACTATTTCATTTCTGTATTATTAATTTTTCTTAATGTATATTTTTAAATCGCAAAGAATAAATAATGGATATCTTAAAAAATATTAAAGTATTGGATTTTGGCCGCTATATAGCTGGGCCCTATTGCGCTGCGCTTTTAGGTGACTTAGGAGCAGAGGTAATAAGGATAGAAAGATTAGTTGGCTCAGAGGATAGATATGTACACCCAATTGATAGTGATGGAGGTGAAGGTGCAATGTTCATGCAAATGAACAGGAATAAAAAAGGCATTACATTGAACCCAACGAAAAAAGGTGCAGAAGAAATTGTTAAAAAACTTACCGAATCGGCTGATGTCATAGTTGCTAATTTGCCTCCACAAACCCTAAAAAAAATGGGGATAGATTACGAAACTGTAAAAAAATATAACCCTAGAATTATTTTAACGACAGTGTCAGCCTTTGGTCACGGAGGGCCTTATTCAGAAAGAGTTGGATTTGATGGTGTTGGCCAAGCAATGTCAGGAGCAACTCATCTTACGGGCTACCCCGAAGAACCTATAAAAGCCTATTCGCCCTATGTAGATTATGGAACGGCTTCTTTAACAGCAATGGGAACCTTAGCAGCCATTATAGAAAGAGAAAAAACTGGTAAAGGTCAAATAGTGGAAGGCGCATTATTTGCTACTTCGCTAGCTTTTATGAATACCCACATAATCGAGGAAGCAATTACTAAAAAAAATAGAAAGGCTATTGGAAATAAAAGCCCTTATGCTGGACCTAGCGACATTGTAAAAACGAAAGATGGTTGGATTATTGTTCAAGTTCTAGGTGATCCGCTTTTTAAAAGATGGGTAAACTTAGTTGGCGCAGAAGATCTTTTGGAAGACAGCAGGTTTTCAACTGATAATAAAAGAGGAGAAAATGCAAAAATTCTCAGTGAAAGGACTAAAAAATGGAGTAAAGATTTTACAAAAGACCAAGCGCTAGAGCTCCTAGCAGAGGCCCAAGTACCTGCAGGCCCTGTCAATAATTTACAAGATGTTCTTGACGATCCCCATGTAAAAGAAATGAAATTTTTCGAAGAATTGGATTATCCAGGTCTTCCTAAATCTGCACCAGTTATGGGCTTACCTATAAAATTATCTAACTCCGAAAACCGTATTAAAAAGAGACCACCAAAACTAGGTGAAAACACAGACGAAATATTACAAGAACTAGGATTCTCAAAGAAAGAGATTTCGAATTTCAGAAACAATAAAATTATTTAAAGCCGATAAAATTTGTAAAATTTTTAATATCTTCTCTTTTACTGCGGAAACTATTAATTGGAACACTTGTATCGGCATATCCTATCCCCATTCCGCAAAACAACATAAGCTCCTTGGGGATTTTCAGGAATTTTCCTATGGACTTATACCATAAAGCCCATGCCTCTTGAGGAGCAGTATGAAGACCTCTTTCCCTTGCAAGAAGCATAATTGATTGTATAAACATTCCCAAGTCGGACCATTGCCCTTCTTGCATTTGTCGATCGATAGCAAAAAACATTGCAACAGGTGCCCCAAAAAATTCAAAATTTTTCCTAAATTGTTTCAAACGTCCTTTTTTATCTTCCTTTGGAATTTTAAGGACATCATACATATCATTACCCACCTCTTTTCTTCTTGCTTCATAAGGATCTTTTAGATTTGGGGGATAAATTTTGTACTCCGTACCTTCTCCAAAAGGATTTTCTTTTATCTTTTCCGCGATATCTTTTTTGAATTTTTTTAATGGACTGCCTGAGACCACCCACATATGCCAAGGCTGTAAATTTCCTCCAGATGGAGTCCTTTTAGCAATATTTATTATTTCTTCTATTATCTTTTTATCAATTTTTTTATCAAGGAAGGCTCTACAAGTTAACCTAGTGTTTATCGCCTCACTAACCGATTTTGATTTTTTTGAAATATTTCTCATAAGAATTAACCCCGATTTTCTTGCGTGCTTTCATGCCATCTTTTTAGCAGATTTCTTTCTATAGCAGTCATTAGCATAAATAATGTAATTCCTAGTAATATCAGTAACATTAAACCCGCAAAAAGCTTAGAAATATCTAATCGATTTCCAGATTCAATTATTGTCCAAGCTAAGCCTTTTGAACTTCCTGTTCCTGCAACAAACTCTGCAACAACCGTCCCAATTAAAGCTAAACCTATGGATGTCTTCATTCCAGTTAATATGTAAGGTAATGCAAAGGGAATTCTAAGCTTTGAGAGTATTTGCCACTTCGAAGCCCCATTTAGAAGAAATAGATCCAACAAATTCTGATCGACAGATTTAAAACCTAGATTAGTGTTTGCAAGCATAGGAAAAAAAGCGACTATTACTGAAAGTATTAATATTGCAAGTTCCGCATTATCTAAGCCTACCCATATTAATATCAATGGCGCAATAGCAACTACCGGTGTCACTTGAAAAATAACTGTAATTGGATAAAGAGAACTTTCGAGAATATTGGATAATGAGAAAACTATAGCTAAAAAAAGTGAAACAAAAAAAGCAATTACAAATGCGTAAATAGTAATTCTTAAAGTTATTAAAGCAGAACCCAAAAGATCTTTAAAGTTACTTTGTAGAGATAAAAATATATCTGTCGGGGCTGGTAAAATGTAGATAGGTATATTGGAGGAATATACAAAAATCTCCCAAATAGCTAGTAGAGCTATCAACGCAATAATTGGGGCCAAATAATTAGAGATATTCTTCAAGAATTTTCCTCTCTTGCCAAAAGATTATATACTGTCTTATTCAGATCAAAGAGTTGCTGTGAGTTCCTGAAGTCTTGGTCAAAGTTCTCCTTAAAAATTTTCTTATCTGAAATAATTTTTCCCGGTCCCATCGATAAAACAATTACTCTTTCAGATAAATAAACCGCTTCACTTACAGAATGTGTAACAAGTAAAATAGTAAATTTTTCTCTCTTCCAAATTTTTAACAAATCTTCTTCGAGTTTCCTTCTTGTTATTTCATCTAAAGCTGCAAATGGCTCATCAAGCAACAAAAGATCGCAGTCCGTAACCATCGATCTAGCTAATGAAACGCGCATTTTTTGTCCTCCGGATAATTCCCCAGGAAAAGAATTTTCTTTTCCCTCTAAGCCAACTTTCATGATCCATTCTGCTGCTTTTTTTGTAGATATATTTCTTCTCACTCCCTTTAATTCTAAAGGAAGAATTATATTATCGAGTACATTCCTCCAAGGCATTAGCGTGGCATCTTGGAAAACGAAACCGATAGATGGAGGTTTATTTCTTTGATAACTAATTTTTCCTCTGGACGGTTTAATTAATTTTGATGCTAACCTCAAAATTGTTGATTTTCCTGAGCCAGAAGGACCTAATATAGAAATAAACTCACCCTCTTCAACTTCCATGTTTATGTCAGCTAAAACTGATTTATCATAATTTTTAAAAACGTTGGTGAATTTTAACATTAGTTATTATCTATATTTAAAAAATCTAAAGTAAAAGCATCTTCCCAATTAAGATCTTTCTCATAAACACCATTGTCAGACATGATTTTAAAAAAATTATTCCAGATTTTATTTTCCATTAACCCTACATCCCTCTTGAAAGTATCACTTGATAATAGATTGTATTGACGTATTTTTTCAATTGCTTGTAATAAGATTTCTTCAGTCATTTCCCTATTTTCTCTCATAATAAGCTGATTTCCTTTATCGGGATTATCATAGATATAACTTTTCCATCCTTCTATACTTGCTTCCACAAAGCCTTTAACGACGTTAGGTCTTTTCTTAATTATTTCTCCACTTGCTAAAATCATTGCTCCATAACTTGGATATCCAAAATCCGCAAGAAGAAATATCTTCGGCGATCTCCCTAATTCTTTTTCGACTAAGTAAGGTTCAGATGTGAGATAGCCCTGTTGAATGGCTTCTTTATTGGTTATAAAAGGTGCTAGGCTAAAAGTTTTCTTCCTAATTTGATTATCAGAAAAAGAATACTTTGATTTCAACCATAACCAAAAAGCTCCAATACTTGCTTCTGAAATCATGATGGGTTTATTTTGCATATCCCCAATTGTCTCTACAGATGATGAAGGATGAGTCATGATAATTTGTGGGTCTTTTTGAAATGAAGCCATAACGGCTTTACCCGGTAAACCATTAGCAACCATATTCAGAGGAATAAAGCTATTAGAACCAATACCAAAATCTACTTCTCCGAAAGCCAATAATCGTGGTATATTGACGCCAGCATTTCCTTGAATAATCTTAACCCGCAATCCCTTTTCTTCATATAATCCTAAGGCTAAGGCTTGGTAAAAACCTCCTTGTTCGGCCTGTGCCCTCCAATCCGTGGCAAATCGAATATCTATTAGTTCTTCGGCCTTGCAAAGAGAATTTGTCAATAGAGCTAAGAAAAAAAATGTAAATAAAGCCTTTTTCACAAAATTACTCCTTGTCGGGACCAATGATAATTGTAGGCACAGAAAGAGGTGCATCTTTAATTGTAGACACTAACGTACCTTCCTTACGACCTTTTCTTATTGGTGAAATGTTAAATCCTCTTTCGGAGAATCTTTTGTGATTAAGAATTATTGAATCACAATGCCATCCAATTCCTGAATAAGAATTTTTATTTATCTTCATGTCTTCCACAATTTCAATTGTGACGTCTCCTATTCTAAAAAACATCATGCGAATTTTTCCTTGTCCAAAATCGAATTCTTTATCCAATGCCAGTCTAACGCCTAGCTTACTTTCAAACAATTCTTTAAGGCTTTCCATTTCGGATGCATAAACAACTACTTGATTGATTTTGGTTACTACATCTTCACCAAAATCACGAATCTGTATTTCTGAAGCTTCAGAAATTAAGATTCTAAGATCACAAGTCTTATTTATTGGGAAAGAAAAGAACTTTATTTCGTGTTTTACTTTATCTCTATCTTCATGAAATCCATAAGTGATCTTGGAAGGATTCAAACCTAATTCAGAGAATTTTTTATAATCATTTAAGAAATCATTTGAACCAAGACATATTGCAAAAATAGATTCATTTTTATGTTCGTAGTTAAAAGAGTTCTCATAGAGATTTTTTGCATCTGCTATAATTGACAATAGATGAACTTCAGAATTTAGGAGCTGAAATACACTGCTTTTAAAACCCAGTTCGGGAATATTTAAATTTGAAGTCTCTTTAAATCCTAAAAAAGAAGAAATGTTTATACTGTCCTCTTCTAGGTCCTTGGACAAAATCATAATATTTTTGAATTGTGTTAGCACGAGATTATATTATTACTTTAAAGTAGTCGTTGTATTGTTTTTCTTTAATAAAAATAAAGCTATTGGTAAACTTATATCATGAACAAAGACATCATCAAAAAAATTAAAGCAATCATTGGTAATAAAAATATTCTTCAAGATGAAGTTGAAAAAAATAAATATTTATCAGAGTGGAGAGGACGTTATCATGGCAAAGCTTTGGCCGTAATCAAACCTAATTCTACTTCCGAGATATCCAGAATTATGCGGTTATTCCATAAAGAAAATATCAAGGTCATCCCTCAAGGTGGAAATACAGGCTTAGTAGGCGGTCAAATATCTTTTGATGAAAATCATATTGTGTTGTCTATGGAGAGATTAAATAATGTTAGAGAAATAAACATATTAAATAATTCAATCACAGTTGAATCTGGAGCTCTTCTTTCTATTATTCAAAATATTTGTGATGAATACAATATTCTTTTTCCTTTATCTCTTGCATCTGAAGGAAGTTGTACTATAGGGGGAAATATAGCAACTAATGCTGGTGGCGTTGCCGTATTATATTATGGCAATATGCGCGATTTAACATTGGGATTAGAAGTAGTCTTGTCGGATGGTACCATATTGGATGGTCTCAAATCTCTAAAAAAGGACAATACCGGTTATTCTTTAAAGGATTTGTTTGTAGGTTCAGAGGGAACTCTGGGTATTATTACTGCTGCAACACTCAAAACCTTCCCAAAACCCGATGACAAATTTACTTTACTTTGTAATACCGAAAACCCCTTATCTGCAATCAAGCTCATGAGATTTATTCAATCCAAAATTATTACTCCTCTAACCGCCTTCGAATTAATGAATAAGAATTCTGTTGAACTAGTAATTAGGCATATAAAAGGCGC
>PCCF01000056.1 GCA_002731945.1 Rhodobiaceae bacterium
AATGATTCGGAAGGTCTAAATGATTAAATCTCAACTTGTCAAAAGACTTTTACAAAAAAACCCTCATCTTATTCAAAGAGATATCGAAAAAATAACATCATTAATAATAGAGAATATTAAATCATCTTTGGCTGCAGAAGATAGAGTTGAAATAAGGGGTTTTGGCTCTTTTGCTGTCCGACACAGGAAGTCAAAAAATGGTCTCAATCCAAAAACAGGTGAGAGTGTACATGTCCCTGCGAAAAAAGTAGCAATGTTTAAGTCTGGTAAAGGATTAAGAGACAGATTAAATTTTAAACCTTGAAGGTATTCTTAAAGATACTATGACACAGGTGTTTTCAAACCCCATTATTCTCGCAATTGATACAAATTCAGAGAACGAGGCATTTGATTTAGTTAATGAATTAAAGGAAAATATAGGTGCAGTTAAATTGGGCCTAGAGTACTTTCATTCTTATGGCCCCGAAGGGGTAAGAAAAATAAAAAATCTGGATATCCCTATTTTTTTAGATTTAAAACTTCACGATATACCAATAACAGTAAAGAAGAGTATAGAAACATTAATTGATCTTGATCCTACAATATTGAATGTTCATGCATTGGGGGGAGAAGAAATGATGAAAGTAGCAGCTCAAGTAATCCTAGACAATAATTGTTCTACAAAGTTGCTAGCCGTGACTATTCTGACAAGTATGGACAATTCTGATCTAAATGATATTGGGATAACCGATGGAGTTAATGAGGGAGTAAAAAGATTAGCATTACTAGCCAAGAAATCTGGGCTAAATGGAGTCGTATGTTCATCAAAAGAAATATCAATTATAAGAGAATCTTGTGGCGATAATTTTACCATTATTGTACCTGGTATCAGACCAATTGGTGTGGATAGGGATGACCAGAAGAGAGTTATGACACCAAGGGAGGCTCTTGATCTTGGGGCAAATTTCCTTGTGATAGGTAGACCTATAACGCAAGCAAAAAATCCATTAGAAACGACTAAAGAAATTATTTTGAGCATTTCATGAGTCTTAAAATTAAAATATGCGGATTATCTCAACCCGAACATATAATAATGTCTTTGCGGAGTGGAGCAGACATGTTGGGCTTTATATTTGCCAGTCCGAGCCCAAGAACACTAAACCCTCGTTTTGCTAGAGAGAATAATTTTTCTGATTTGGCAAATAATGTAGAAAGAATTGGTGTATTTGTTGATCCTGAAAACAGTCATTTGTTAAGATCTATTAAGGCTATAGATGCCACTATGATTCAGCTACATGGTTATGAGACTCCGAAAAGATGTTCTGAAATTAAAGAAATCACAGGTCTACCAATCATAAAAGCTTTTGGCGTAGGATCAAAAAATGATCTTGAAAAAACCAATAATTACTTTAGTTCTGTTGATTATTTTTTATTTGATTCAAAACCTTCTAACACGCCTAATGCGCAAAAGGGAGGATTAAACAAGGCTTTTGAATGGAATTTATTAGAAGAATGTAATTTAAAAAATTTCTTTATTAGCGGGGGTTTAAATATTGATAATGTGATAGATGCTATCACTCAAACAAAGCCAATGGGCATAGATGTATCTTCTGGTGTAGAAAAAAAGCCAGGAGTCAAAGATGAAAAGTTAATTAAAGATTTTATAAAAACAGCCCAATCATTTTATAAGGAGAATTATGAATAAAAACTCATATAAGGATGGACCTGATAAAGAAGGTAATTTTGGTATATTTGGTGGAAAATATGTACCAGAAACTTTAATGCCACTAATTACAGATCTTGAGAATGAATATGAACAGGCAAAAAAGGACAAAAAGTTTTTAGACGAAATTCAATTCTTTGCCCGTAACTATGTGGGTAGAGAAAGCCCACTATATTTTGCTGAGAGACTGACAGATCTTACTGGTGGAGCAAAAATATATTTTAAAAGAGATGAATTGAATCATACAGGAAGCCATAAAATAAATAATTGTTTAGGTCAGATCCTTTTAGCAAAGAGAATGAATAAATATAGAATTATAGCTGAGACTGGTGCTGGTCAACACGGTGTAGCTGTTGCTACAGTATGTGCAAGATTTGACCTTGAATGCATTATTTATATGGGAAACAAAGATATAGAGAGACAAAAATCTAATGTTTTTAAAATAAAATTGCTTGGAGGTAATGTAATTCCCGTTCATTCCGGTAGAGGCACCCTGAAAGATGCTATGAATGAAGCTTTAAGAGACTGGGTTGCAAATGTAAAAGACACTTATTATTTAATCGGAACAGTAGCGGGCCCTCACCCTTATCCGTCTATGGTTAGGGACTTCCAATCAATTATAGGCAGAGAGGCTAAAGAACAAATTCTTGAAAAGGAGGGCAGACTTCCAGATATTCTGGTTGCTTGTGTCGGTGGAGGTTCAAATGCCCTAGGGTTGTTTTATCCTTTCCTAGATGATGATGTTGAAATGTTTGGTGTAGAAGCAGCTGGTTTAGGCTTAGATGGAGAGGAACATGCTGCATCATTATCCAAAGGTTTACCTGGAATCTTGCATGGAAATAGAACTTATCTATTACAGGATAAAGAAGGGCAAATTAAAGAGGGCCATTCTATTTCTGCAGGTTTAGATTATCCAGGTATTGGTCCAGAGCATTCTTGGCTTAAAGAGCAAGAAAGAGTCAAATATGTTTCTGCGACAGACAACGAAGCTTTAGAAGCATTTGAATTATGTTCTAGATACGAAGGTATTATCCCTGCCCTTGAACCCTCACACGCCCTTTCGTTCGCTATAAGGATCGCAAAAAAATTGGACAAAAAAAAGATCATAATTATGAATATGTGTGGCAGAGGAGATAAAGATGTTGAAACTGTTTCAAAGATAATGGGTATTGAAGCTTCATAATGTCAAAGATCAAAAAAAAATTTGACGACCTCAGATTAGAAAATAAAAAAGCTCTAATCCCTTTTATTACTGCTGGATTTCCTAATAACAATATATGTCAGTCAATAATTAACAAACTCCCCCCTATGGGAGCCGACATTATCGAGATAGGTATGCCCTTTTCCGATCCAATGGCTGAAGGTCCTATAATCCAGACATCATCTAAATTATCGATAGATAGGGGTCATACAATGATGAAGACTTTTGAGTTAGTCAAAGATTTTAGGAGAATAGATACTAATACTCCAATAGTTTTAATGGGGTACTACAATCCGATTTACAGATTTGGAACGGATAAGTTTCTGCAAAATTGTAGAGAATTAGGGGTGGATGGATTAATAATTGTTGATTTACCTCCTGAACATGATGATGAGTTATGTATTAATGCAAAAGAATTAGATATTGACTTTATACGACTAGTAACTCCTACAACAAATCAAGATAGATTAAAGATCATCTTAAATAATAGTTCAGGTTTTCTATATTATGTTTCTATAACTGGTATAACAGGTACAAAAAAACCTGAAATTGGCCCCTTAAAAGAAAGTTTAGATTTTGTAAGGGAGTTTACACATCTCCCAATAGCCGTTGGTTTTGGGATAAAAACACCTAAACAAGTGAATTTAATAAATGAGTTTTCTGATGCAGTAGTGGTTGGGTCGGCATTAGTTAACACAATATTAAATGCATTAGAAAACGATGAAAGCGATGAATTTATAATTAATGAAGCTTTAGGATTCATTTCAAATATGAAAACAAACTAATTAGTTAGGACTTAAAATTGAATTGGTTTACGAGAATAGCACCAGGTCTTAAAAAGATTTTTACTATAAAACCTGCTGATAAAAAGGATTTATGGTTAAAATGTGAATCTTGTGAGGCCATGATTTTTCATAAAGATGCTTCAGATAATCTATTTGTGTGTACTGAATGTGATTATCATATGAAAATCTCGGCTAAGGAAAGATTTAGACAACTCTTAGATGAAGGCACAATTAAATATCTTGATAATCCTGAGACAACATTAGATCCATTAAAATTTAAAGACCAGAAACGCTACACCGACAGAATCAAGGAATCCAGAAATAAAACGAAGAACTCAGACTCGGTTGTAATAGGTCAGGGGAAAATAGATTCTTTTGATGTAACTTTAGCGGTACATGATTTTAATTTTATGGGCGGATCTTTGGGAATGGCAGCTGGAGAAAGTATAATTAGAGCTATAGAAAATTCCCTCACGAGTAATTATCCGTTTATATTATGTTCATCGTCCGGAGGAGCAAGAATGCAGGAAGGTATATTATCTCTTATGCAAATGCCTAGAACAACTATTATGGTGCAATCTCTGCGGGAAAAGCAAATACCATATCTCGTAATTTTGACAAACCCAACTACTGGAGGAGTGACGGCTTCCTATGCGATGTTAGGTGACATTCACATTGCTGAACCAGATGCATTAATAGGTTTTGCAGGTCCTAGAGTTATAGAAAATACTATCAAGCAAAGTCTGCCCGAAGGATTCCAGAGATCAGAATATCTTCTAGAACATGGGATGGTTGACGCCGTAGTCCACAGAAAAGATTTAAAAGGAACTATTAGCAATTTATTAGATCTTCTAACTAAGAATATTAAAGAAAAATCTTCACAAAATGGCTAATCTGATACAGAAAGATATTCAGAAAATATTTAATTATTATGAGCCTACTCTTCCTAAATCTCTTTCAAGAATAAATAAATTACTAAAGTTACTCGGTAAACCGCACTTTCGTTTAGAAAAAATTATTCATATTGCTGGCACAAACGGCAAAGGATCTGTTCTGACTTTTTTGAAGTCTTGTCTTTTTCATAATAATTTAACTGTAAATGCTCTTATTTCTCCACATTTATTAAGGATTAATGAAAGAATAGTAATTAAAAATAATCTTGTGAAGGATAAGATATTAATTGATGCACTTAATAGATGTGATAATCAGCTTAATAGAAATGAAATAACTTTTTTTGAAGTAATAACGGCATGTGGTTTTGATTTATTTTCTCAATTTCCTGCAGATTGGAATATTTTGGAAGTAGGTTTAGGGGGGCTATATGATTCTACTAATGTAATTCCAAAAAAAAACGTTGCAGTTATTACGCCTATCTCTTTTGATCATGAAAATTACTTAGGAGAAGATATATTGTCTATAGCTAAAGAAAAATTTGGGATAGTCAATAAAGCAACGCCAGTAGTGATTGGAAAGCAAAAAAAAGAAATTGTAGAATATATTTCAAAAAATAAATTTTTTAAAAAAGATAAAATTTTTATGTATGACAAACATTGGGTTGTTAAAGAATCTCAAGGAAAATTTTTTTATGAAGATGAGAAAGATTCCATAGAAATACGAACGCCTCAAATGATAGGAAGTCATCAAATAATGAATGCTGGATTATCAATTGCAACATTAAGATTTCTTAAAAAAAATAATGATTTAAGAATCGAGGATCAAATTATTAAGAAGGGGATAATGAATGCTAAATTGTTAGGTCGTTTAGAAATTTTAAAAGGTAGGATTTCTAAGAAATTAAATAATAGTGAAATATGGATTGACGGATGCCATAATCCATCCGGGGCGAATGCTATTGCAAAAGAAATGAAGAGTATTAATAGCAAAGATACAAAAAAAATGATTTTAATCTTTGGTCTTCCCCGCGAAAAAAAAATTAAGGAATTTATGGAGCCTTTTAAAGGTTTGTTTGATGTTATTATATATGTTCCTTTACAAAATAGAAAATATGTAAGACAGGAAGAAATTATAAAGAATGGTAAAGAACTTGAATTGGATATTATTTTTGAACCGAGTCTACAAGAAGGAATAAATTCAATCGATAAAAGTCAGGATTTGAGAGTTTTGATATGTGGTTCTTTGTCTTTAGTGGCAGAGGCTAAAAAAATAAACTAGGAGTTATCTCTTATCCAATCCTCTAATTCACTCTTAGGTAAAGCGCCTATTTTGGTATCCTTAAGTTCTCCATTACTAAATAATAACATGGTAGGTATACTCCGAATTCCATAATCTGTGGCCACTATAGGATTTTCATCAATATTTATTTTTGCGACCCTTAAAGATAATTCTTCATTATTTGCCATCTCTTCAAGCAAGGGTCCTATTTGTTTGCAAGGACCACACCACTCTGCCCAGAAGTCAACTAAAACTAATCCGTCTTGATCAAGTACTGTCTTCTTGAAGTCATCATCTTTTATATTGATAAGGGGCATTTTTTTCTCCATTTATAATAGATTTTATTGTGGCTCATTTTTTTAGTTCATTAGAAATATTAATTAAATAATCCTTATAACCTGGAAGAGCCTCCCCTCCATTTTCTCTTTCAATATTTTTCAATTCTTTAAGAGCCTTTGGTATTGTCACCCAAGGGACATCTGGATCTACACTTAGCCATCTGTCTTTTATGTAATCTTCAATCACTTTATATGGTTGTGTATCTAAGGAACCAGGCGCATTATCATAAATTAATCTTTGTGCTATCCTTTTTGAACGCATATCTTTAAATTTAATTTGTACCTTTTCATCCCAGTCGTGGGTTTTGTGGAATAAATCCCATGATAGTTTATCTTCTTTAATAGGAAAATTAAATTTTTGATGTTCTAATAATTTGGGTTCTTTCCAAACTTTGGGTTTAGTAAGCTTTAATGAGATTAAATCAGAAATTTCTTCTAAGATTTCATCATTAGGTTCGTATGTATCAACATCTAATTTTAAACTTTCAGGATCAAATATTATATAATCCATATTTTTAAAATGTTCTGCTAACCAAGAAGGTTTTTTCCCTTCTTTTAATTTCTTCTTATCATTTGCGGTAAGACTATTTTTATTACCAAATTTATTTAGGTTTATTGAAAAAGTACCCGTACCGTCCTCCCGTTGCAAAACGGGCTTCATAAAGTTTACATTCCTACTAAAATGAAGATAGTAGGCATAAATTTTTGGCTCGGTTAGGATTCTTTGTCGAGAGTATTTATTAAAGAATTGCGTTCGGATATTCCATAAATTAGGAATTTCTTTTTCTATCTTCTTTAATAATTTTCTTGTGCCTTCTACATCAAAATCCGCTTGATGCCAGCTCATATTAGAGTCTTCTCCAAAATTTTCTATATACACTTTCTCAAGTTTGAGAGTCGGTTTTCCTTTTTCGTTAATAGGTATTTTCATTTTTTCTGGTTCAAGGAATGAGGAAAGGGAGGTAAATGACATTGCATCACAAATTACAGTCCCGTCTGTTTTTTTGATATATGGATTATATCCTATACTGAATAATCCATCCTCTAAGACCCCACTATCATATTTAACGTTCCAACCCCATAAAATGTCAAAATCCAGAGCCGAAAACATTTCTGGCATAACCTCGTAAAGGCTAGGTCCTTTTAAAAGTTTTTCCCATTTCATATTTGTTGCAAATAACGCTCTGGGATTAGGAAGATCATAGGTTAATATACGATTATTAAAGACTTTCACATGTTTTGAGTCTATTTCACCAATAGCTAACTGATGGGGGTAGGAAAAACCTTTTTCAACCCCATTAGTTTCAAAATCAAAAATCCCTTCAGTTTCCATAATTTAAATATCCAAGATTAAAAATATTTTGATATTGCTATGATTCTATCTGACCATCCAGATACATTTAAAATATTAATATCTAAACCATTATTAGTATTTATAAATTGGATCCTTAAAATGTTTGATTCCTTAATTGGGCTTAATTTTTCGGCCCATTCAACTATTAGAACACCGTTATCTATTATTTCTTCTAGATTCAATGCTTCTATCTCTTCGGAGTTATTGATTCTATATAAGTCTGCATGCCCGATAATAATTTTTTCACAGTCATACAATTGGACAAGGTTGAAAGTTGGAGAAGGGATTGGCATACTACTTTTCTTAGTGTCCATGCTTGACCAAATGATGGATCTAGCCAAAGTAGTTTTACCACTTCCCAATTCACCCTGTAACGCTATTAAATCATTTTTCTTTAAAATTTTAGATAAAATTTTTCCCAGTTTTTCTGTTTTTTGAACATTTGGGGAATTTATTATTATTTCGTACATTACTTAATAATATCATTTTGTTATAAAGCTTAAATAAATAAATACTTTTATTTCTAATTTTTTTACTGGTTATGAAAAACAAAAAAATTATAATTGTTGGGGGAGGACAGGCAGCTTGTCAGGTTGCTAATAGTCTCAGACAGCAAAAATATGATGGAAGTATTTCAATTTTCTGCTCTGAAAATTATATTCCTTATCAAAGACCTCCACTTTCAAAAAAATTTCTTTCTGGAGAAATAGATTCCGATCGATTATATCTTAAGCCTGATAAATTTTATAAAAATGAAGATATTAATATTTTGTTAAATTCATATGTTCAAGAGATTGATCGGAAAAATAAGACTATAATTTACAATGATAAACATAAGATGCAATATGACAGTTTAGTTCTTGCAACAGGCGCTATTCCTAGAGAAATTCAGACAGAAAAAGAAGATCTTAAGGGTATGCATTATTTAAGAACAATAGATGACGTAAAAAAAATAAGAAACTCCATTAAAAATTCTAAAAATATGGTGATAATTGGCGGAGGATACATTGGTCTCGAAGTCGCTGCAGTTTCAAGGGCTATGGGTTTGAACGTAACAATTGTTGAAATGGCTGACAGAATTTTAGAAAGAGTTACAAGTCCTGTAGTTTCAGATTATTTTTCCTCCTATCACGAGAGAGAGGGAGTTAATATTATGACTAAGACCAGAGTTGAGGGAATTGAAGGAAATGGTTTGGTCAGATCAGTAGTTACATCTTCAGGTGTAATTAAAACTGATATAGTGATTGTTGGTATTGGAGTAATACCATCTCAAGAATTAGCTAAATCTTGTGGAATTGAAGTAAGCAATGGTATTAATGTTGATGAATATTGTAGGACTTCCGACAAAGAAATTTTATCTGCTGGAGATTGTACCTTACATCCTAACTTTTATTATAAAAAGAGCATCAGATTGGAATCTGTTCATAATGCAATTGAACAAGGGAAAACTGTAGCTTCCACTATTTTAGGAAAAAAAATTCCTTATAATCAAGTACCCTGGTTTTGGTCTGATCAGTATAATCTAAAATTACAAATAGCCGGCTTAATTTCAAACTATGACGATTATATTATTAGAGGAGAAAGAGGCGAAGATTCTTTTGCAGTTTTTTACCTCAAAGATGGAAAGATTTGCGCTTCAGATTGCATCAACCGAGCGGCTGAGCATATGGTGTCTAGGAAAATAATTTCTGAAGGAATTTCTCTTGAGCCTGAAAAATTAGTTGATGAATCGCGACCAATTAAAGATTTATTAAACTAATTGTAATTTAGTGTAAAATTCAGTTATAAGAGCAATCTAATTTAATAACTATTCTTTAGGAAAATGACTTGGTCAATATAACTTACGTAGAAGATAGTGGAGAAGAGCATAAGGTAGATGTTGAAGAAGGAATATCTTTAATGGAAGGTGCGGTCTCAAATTCAATACCAGGCATCGATGCTGATTGTGGAGGTGGGTGTGCTTGCGCTACCTGTATGATTTTAGTAAACGCAGAGTGGCAAAAAAAACTTAATGTAATGGAAGAAGAAGAAGAAAGTATGTTGGACTTTCATGAATACCGAACAGAAGAATCTAGACTAGCTTGTCAGATCTCAATAACTCAAGAATTAGACGGTATCGTTGTTAAGATGCCTCCCTCTCAACAATAATTATTCATTCCCTAATACCTATAGTGATCTGGTTTAAAGGGCCCTTTTTTATTAATATTTAAATAGTCAGCCTGATCATCACTTAATTTGGTGAGTTTTGCCCCTAATTTATCAAGATGCAAATACGCTACTTTTTCGTCAAGATGCTTTGGTAAGACATAAACATTATTTTGGTATTCTTTGTAATTATTCCAAATTTCAATTTGAGCTAAAACTTGGTTAGAAAAAGATGCACTCATAACAAAACTCGGATGACCAGTAGCACATCCCAAATTTACTAATCTTCCCTCTGCTAGAAGTATAATTCTTTTTTTATCTGAAAATTCGATTTCATCAACTTGAGGTTTAACATTATGCCATTTAAAATTTCTAAGCTTATCAACTTGTATTTCGCTATCAAAATGGCCGATATTAGCGACAATAGCTCGGTCTTTCATTTCCCGCATGTGGTCTAGTGTTATAACGTCTTTATTACCTGTGGCGGTTACAAAAATATCTGCTTTTTTTGCATAATCTTCCATTGTAGAAACTTCATAACCTTGCATTGAGGCCTGAAGAGCACAGATGGGATCTATTTCGGTTATTACCACCCTTGCTCCTTGAGACTTTAAAGACTCGGCAGAACCTTTTCCTACATCACCGAAACCACAAACTACCGCAATCTTTCCTCCTAACATGACATCTGTTGCTCTCTTTAAACCATCAACTAAACTTTCTCTACATCCATATAAATTATCAAATTTAGATTTAGTGACTGAGTCATTAACGTTTATAGCAGGTACTCTTAGAGTGTTATTCTTCTCCATTTCATATAGTCTTAAGACTCCTGTAGTTGTTTCTTCGGATAGACCTCTAATATTTTTTAATAGTCCAGGATATTTCTCATGGACAATCTTAGTTAGATCTCCTCCATCATCCAAAATCAGATTAGGAGCCCATGCATCTGACCCAGAGAGAGTTTTTTCTATACACCAATTATATTCCTCTTCAGTTTCTCCTTTCCAAGCAAAAACCGGTATATTTTTACTTGCTATTGCCGCCGCCGCATGGTCTTGAGTGGAAAAGATATTACATGAAGACCATCTTACAGAAGCTCCTAATGCAATTAATGTTTCAATTAGTACTGCTGTTTGAATTGTCATATGAAGACATCCAACAATATTGGCACCTTTCAATGGCTGGGAAGAAGAATACTCTTTTCTTAATGCCATCAAACCGGGCATTTCTGTTTCTGCTATGTTTATTTCTTTTTGGCCCCAATCAGCCAGGTTAATATCAGTTACTTTATAATCTTGAAATTGCATTTCTTTCCTAAATTAAAAAAATAATACTTTTATTCGTAAAATTGATTGTTAAATAATTCTTTTATAGCTTTACAAGCTCTATGAGCGTCAGGACCAATTATTGATAACCTGACTTTTTTTCCGTAATTAGCCCCTAACATCATCAAATCCATAATTTCCTTACATGAGACATCTTGATCTTCATTATTGTATATCATTCCTATTTTAATATCAGATTCAAATAAATTTGCACACTCTACAAGTTTTTTTGAAGCGCGAGCATGTAGCCCCTTCTCATTAATAATTTCTAGTTCTGTTAGGATCTTCTCATTCATTATCTTCATGCATTCTTTCTGAGAGTATTTCACTTGCTATAGAAATATATTTGTGTGCCGCTTCTTCACTTGATTTAACAGCCTTTTCTAAAGAAGAATTTTCTCTCAAAGATCCCAACTTAATTAACATTGGTAAATTAACTCCGGCCATAACTTCAATTTTTTTAGGTTCTAGAAATGAAATAGCAAGATTAGATGGAGTTCCCCCAAACATATCTGTTAAGATTATTACGCCCTTCCCACCATCCACCATTGAAATCAATTCCTCTATTTCTATTCTTCTCTTATCCATATTGTCATCGGGATCTATACAAATAATTCCAATCTTTTTTTGGGGACCAATAATATGTTCCATAGCGTTTCTTAGCTCCAAAGCAAGATTTCCATGAGTGACAATTATTATTCCTATCATTGATGATTCCTTTTTAATTAGTTAAGGGAAAAACAACAGTAAAAATTGCTCCCCCATTTTCCCTATTTGCAGCCACAATTGAACCTCCGTGGGCTTTTACTATTTGTTTACATATTGATAGTCCCAAGCCTGAATTATTTCCGAAGTTTTTATCATGGGGTCTGTAAGTATAGAATCTCTCAAATACCTTATTAAGACTCTCTTTTGGTATACCTGCTCCATTATCTTTAATTTCAATAATAGCACCTCTTTTCCCCGACCATAATGATATTTCAATGTGAGATCCTTTATTGGAAAAAGAAAGGGCATTATCAACAAGATTATGAAAGACTTGGGCAATTCTATCTGGTATTCCTTCTATTCTAATTTCGTCTTCCGATATTTTATAATTAATAGTTACCCCTAACTTTTTTGACAAAGCTGATTCTGCAACCTCAATTACAGAATGCAAAATATCTCTTAGATCAATAATTTTAAATTCACCCTTAGCTAGCTCTATTTCTAATCGAGAAGAGGATGAAATATCTGAGATTAGTCTATCTAACCTTTTTAGGTCCTTAAAAGCTATATTTATGAGTTGTTTTCTCTCATCTTCATTGCTGGAAATATTTAAGGTTTCAATTGCACTTCGCAAAGATGTTAGAGGATTTTTTACTTCGTGTGCAACATCTGCCGCAAAAGCTTCAACGGCGTTAACTCTATCCTGTAATGCTTTTGTCATTCTTCTTATAGATCTTGATAAAGCTCCTATCTCATCTCTTCTACTGTCCATAATTGGAGTTTCACCAACACCGGCATTAGAAACTCCTTCAGCGGCTTTAGATAATCTATTTAATGGTCTTGCTATATTACTGGTGAGAACAGCCGATAAAAATAAACTAACAGATAGTGCAATTATGAAGACTCGAACAAATCCTTCACGACCCTCTTGTAATATTTGCCCAATATCCTCTTCTTCGGTCGTTAACAAGAGTGCGCTTACTATCTTAGAATTGTTTATAACAGGGACAGTTATATGAACAGTTATGCCTCCATTCACAAGTTTATATTCTTTCGCTGTAATCTTCCCACTTAAGGCATTTTCTAGATCTTCAAATGAATACCCTTCTTTAGGTAGTAAAGGAGCATTCCTATCAAAATAATTTTCCAGAACATCTAAAATTTCATCAAATAGGGAAATTTTGTTCTCTTCGTTATTATTTAGTGATTTATTAGGTTCCTCAAAATCTTGTGTGTCATAATAATTCTTTTTTTGATTGTCGAAAATTCTTGTACGAGTTTTTACAATGACATTTTCTTGTCGTTTTAGAACAAACTTGTTTATGTTTTCCCTAAATGAAATAGAAATTTCAGGCTCTAAATAAAATGAAAAAGCGAAAAGATTTGCTTGTACTAGAAGAGCCTCCTTTCTGGCTTCTATCAAATTATCTTCAGATTTATCTACATATATGAATCCAAAAGCGAGAAGTATTAGGCCCAAAGAATTTATAACTATTATTCTTGTAGCAAGAGAAGAGGGTTTTAAAAAATTAAACATATTTTTTTATTGGTTAAAACGATATCCTACACCATACAATGTTTCTATAGAGTCAAAATTGTTATCTTTAGACTTAAATTTCCTTCTAATTCTTTTTATATGACTGTCGATTGTTCTGTCATCAACATAAATATTGTCATCGTAGGCTGCAGACATCAGTTGGTCCCTACTTTTTACGTAGCCTGGTCTATTAACTAGGTTTTCTAAAATTAGAAATTCAGTAACTGTAAGTTTAATTTGTATTTTCATCCAACTGCATTCGTGCCGACTTATATTAAGAATAAGATCCCCCCTTTCTAAAAAATTATCTTTGCTAAGTGCATCAGGATCTGAAATGTTTGAAACACGTTTAAGAATTGTTTTAACTCGTTCTATTAATAATTTTTGTGAGAAGGGTTTAGTAATATAATCATCTGCACCCATTTTAAGACCTAATAACTGATCAATTTCGTCGTCCTTAGAAGTTAGGAATATTACTGGTATATCTGAACTAAGCCTTAGTTTTTGAAGAACTTCTAAGCCGTCAAGTCTTGGCATCTTAATATCCAAGATTGCTATATCATAATTCTCCTTAGTTAATGATTCTAAGCCCGATTTTCCATCCGAAAAGGTCACAACCTCATATCTTTCGGCCTTCAGAGCAAGGCTCAAAGATGCGAGAATATTTTGATCATCATCGATTAAACAAATCTTAACCATTAATCTTTTCTATTTCTTAAAACTCTAATTAATTCAATAAAATTTATACTAAGAGTATATAATAGGTTTCATTGAAAGTTGATAATATTCTGTTATAAATATTTATTAAATTCTATTTGGGAAGATAAGTAATTGAACGAAATAGGTAAAAATTTCTCAGCTATAAATGCTAGCGATCACGGTTTTCGAAATATAAGAAGACTTTACTGGAATATGAATCAAAAGGATATATATAAAATATCTCTGGATAAGAATGAAGGTAAATTATCTAAAGACGGCGTGCTTGTTGTTAAAACAGGAGTTCACACTGGAAGATCAGCCAATGATAAGTACATTGTTAAATCTAATAATAATGAAAAAACTATTTGGTGGGATAATAACAAAGCAATAACAGAAGAGAATTTTGATTTTCTTTATGAAGATGTTATTGAATATTGCGAAGGTAAAGAAATTTTTGTACAGGATTTATTTGGAGGAGCAGATCCTTCTCACCGATTATCAACGAGAATTTATACAGAATATGCTTGGCATTCTCTTTTTATACAAAATTTACTTATTGAGGTTGAAGATATAGAAAAAGAAGATTTTATTCCTGAGTTTGTTATTATTGATATACCGAGTTTTAAAGCCAAACCTGACAGACACGGCAGTAATTCTGAAACCTTAATAGCAGTCAATCTTGATAAGAAAATGATTATTATTACTGGCACTTCTTATGCAGGAGAAATTAAGAAATCTGTTTTTACAATGTTGAATTATTTATTACCGCAAAAAAATGTGATGCCAATGCATTGTTCCGTGAATGTAGGAGAAGATTCTGGCCCAGCAATATTTTTTGGTCTTTCTGGTACAGGAAAAACGACCTTATCAGCTGATCCCAATCGGATTCTTGTTGGCGATGATGAGCATGGTTGGTCCGATGATGGAATTTTTAATTTTGAAGGTGGTTGTTATGCAAAAATGATAAGACTTTCACAAGAGGCTGAACCAGAGATATATCAAACCACAAAACGTGAAGGCACTATACTTGAAAATGTTGTACTAAATGAGGAAACTGGAGAAATAGATCTAGAAGATGATAGTCTTACTGAAAATACACGTGGTGCCTATCCTTTAGCTTTTATTCCAAATTCGAGTGAAACAGGCATAACAACCATTCCTAGCAATATTATTTTATTAACATGTGATTCTTTCGGAATTTTACCCCCCATTGCAAAACTTTCAGCCTCACAGACAATGTATCATTTCTTGTCTGGTTATACTGCAAGAGTAGCTGGTACAGAGAAAGGTGTCGACGAGCCTGAAGCTACTTTTTCTTCTTGTTATGGGGCTCCATTTATGCCCCTCCATCCTATTGTTTATGGAAAACTATTAAAAAAACTAATAGCTAAGTATAAGGTTAATTGTTGGATGGTTAATACTGGCTGGACAGGAGGCCCTTATGGCGAAGGTAAAAGGATGCCCATTGGCGCAACGCGGAATTTACTATCTGCTGCTTTAGATGGAACACTTCTAAAGGAAGATATGATCAAAGATAAATTTTTTGGATTTGAAGTTCCTTTAAATGTAGGAGGGGTAGATAAGAAAATTTTAAACCCTAGAGAGACTTGGAAAGATAAAAAAAATTATGATACGCAGGCATTTAAGCTTGTACAAATGTTCTCAGAGAATTTTGAATCATTTAAAGAGCATGTTGATATAGAAATTATAGATGCTGCGCCCGACTTACAGGCTGCAGAATAATTTTCAATGTGCTTCATTCCAGTTGAGACCTGACCGAAGTTCAACAATAAGAGGAACTGATAATTCTTGAGACGGTTTATGGGCGTTTTCCATTACTTTCTTAATAATTCTTATTGAGTCATCGGTCTCCATCTCGTCAGATTCAAAAATTAACTCGTCATGCACTTGTAATAGCATTTTGGTTTTTAATTCTGAATTTCTTAGTTCATCATGCATTCGGATCATTGCTCTTTTTATAATATCTGCAGCCGATCCTTGAATGGGAGCGTTTATAGCTGCCCTTTCCATAAAAGACCTCCTGGCAGGGTTTTTAGTGTCAATATCACTGATAATACATTTTCTTCCGAAAATTGTATTTACATAACCATTTTTTTTGGCAAATTCTTTAGTTTCCGACATATATTCTTTTATTGAGGAAAATTTTGCAAAATAGGATCTTATATATTCGGAAGCCTCTGTTCTAGAGATATTTAATTGTTTAGCTAATCCAAAAGCTGAAATTCCGTATATAATACCAAAATTTATTGCTTTAGCACTTCTTCTTATATTCTCATCAACATCATTTATAGGGATATTAAATACCTCTGAAGCAGTTAACGAATGAATATCCTGACCGTCTTTGAAAGCTTCTTTCAGATTCTTATCTTGTGCAATATGGGCTATAAGCCTTAATTCAATCTGACTGTAATCTGCGCTAATCAACAAATTACCCTTTTCAGGAATAAAGGCTTTCCTTATCATTCTCCCATCTTCTGTTCGAATAGGAATATTCTGTAAATTTGGATCCGATGAAGCTAATCTGCCTGTCGAAGTTGTTGCCATCGCAAAAGAAGTATGAACTCTGTTTGTAGATTTAGAAATAAATGTAGGCAAAGCATCAGTATATGTTGTTTTTAGTTTTGACAATCCTCGCCATTGCAATAAGAGTTTTGGTAGTTCATGACCCTCGCTAACCAGTGCTTCAAGTACATTCGCATCCGTTGACCATGCTCCTGAAGCGGTCTTTTTCCCTCCTGGTATTGAAAGTTTTTCATATAAAATTTCACCTATCTGTTTAGGTGATCCAAGGTTAAATTCTTCTCCAATTAATTCATGAGAGACCTTCTCTATTTCAACTATTTTTTCTTCAAAATTTTTAGACAGTCTTTTTAATTTGTTTTTGTCAATAGCCACCCCTTCCTTTTCCATTTCAATTAGGGTTCTAGCCAAAGGTCTTTCAATATCAATATAAACCTTCATGAGATTATTTTGAGATAATTTAGGTTTTAGAAATTTCCAGAGTCTCATAGTCATATCTGCATCCTCAGCAGCATACTCCGTGGCATCAGAGATAGAAATTTCTGAAAATATTTTTTTCTTTTTTCCTGTTCCCACAATTTCTTTATAGGATATGGCTGTATGACTAAAGTATGTCTTGACTAAATTATCTAAGCTATGGCGAATGCCACCAGACCCTAAAGAATAGGAAATTAGCATGGTATCATCATAGTTTTTGATATCTATTTTATATTTGGATAAAACCAATCCGTCATATTTCATATTATGCAGAATCTTTATTATTCCCTCGTCCTCTAATAACAATTTAAGAAAAATTAAAGATTCTTCAAAATCAAGTTGTTTTTCATCTGTTTCGATATGCTTAAGAGGTACATAACATGCCTCACCAGGCCTAATACACATTGAGAAACCTATTAGGTTTGCATCAATTGCATTCAGAGAGTCGGTTTCAGTATCAAAAGCAATATAACCGACTTCTTCTGCTTTTTTGTACCACTCCATGAGTTCTAATTTGTTTTGAATTGTCTTATAATTTTTAGTATTAAAATCTAACTTTTCTATCTTTTCGACCTTATCTTTTTTAGTAGCATCTTTATTTGTAGAGAATTTGATCGTTTTTGTGGGTAGAATTGAATCTATATCTACATTTAGTTCGGAAGATTTCTTCTCAGCTAATCTTTTAAATTCCATTTCCCTTAAAAACCCTAATAATTTTTCCGGATTGATTTCTTTAATTTTAGTATCTTTTAAGGGAATGGGCAGATCAATATCATCTTTCAAGGTTACAAGTTTTTTGCTTAAATAGGCTTGATCTGCAAAATCTTTTAGGTTTTCGCGTCTTTTCTTTTGAGTAATTTCATCAGTTTTTTTAAACAAGTTATCAAGATTGCCATATTCATTTATCAGGAGAGCTGCCGTTTTTACACCAATACCAGGAACACCAGGAACATTGTCTACGGAATCTCCTGCGAGTGATTGGACATCGATTACTTTTTCAGGATACACACCGAATTTTTTGTAAACTCCTTCTTTATTAATAATTCGGTTTTTCATAGTATCCAACATTGAGATGTCGTCATTAATCAATTGCATTAAGTCCTTATCAGAAGAAACGATAGTAACTTTCATATTTTCTGCATGGGCAGATTTTGCATAGCTAGCTATGAGATCATCCGCTTCGTATCCCAACATTTCAACATATTTGATATTAAATGCGTCCGTAGCACTTCTGATTACTGGAAATTGAGGGATCAGGTCTTCAGGGGGTTCAGAACGATTAGCTTTGTATTCAGGGTAAATGTCATTCCTAAAAGTTTTTCCTGAAGCATCAAAAACGACAAGAAGGTGAGTTAGTGCATTCTGCTCTCTTTCCTCTTTAACAAGCTTGTCCAGCATGCTGCAGAAACCAGAAATGGCACCAACTGGAAATCCATCTGATTTTCTAGTTAAGGGTGGAAGCGCATGATAAGCTCTAAAAATATAAGTTGAACCGTCGACTAGATAAATATGTTCTTTTTTTTCATTCATTGTGATTCTTTATTTTCCATTATGACATTAAGTTTAATGTGGTAAAAGTAACAATTATATTCTGATTTGAAATATATAAATTATGACTGAAAAAAAACTTCCTGATAACGCAATAGATATTAAGAACCTTAGTAAGCAGTATAAATCTCCGGATGGCAAAAGTTCTTTTTTTGCTCTTGATTCAGTGTCTCTTAATATTCCAAGAGGATCTATTTTTGGTCTGTTGGGTCCCAATGGTGCTGGTAAATCAACCTTCATCAATATTTTGGCTGGTCTCACTATAAAAACATCTGGAAAGGCTATGGTTTGGGGTTACGATATTGATAAAAATCCGAGAACCGTAAGGTCTTATTTAGGAATAGTTCCACAAGAATTGAATATCGATCCATTCTTTACTCCAATAGAGCTTTTAGAATTACAAGCAGGTCTTTATGGAGTTAGAAAAAAATATAGAAAAAGTGAGGAAATATTAAGAAAAGTTGGTTTGCTAGAACAAAAAAATGCTTATGCTAGAACTCTCTCA
>PCCF01000057.1 GCA_002731945.1 Rhodobiaceae bacterium
CTGAAGAAGGATTAGAAGTAATTTGTACTGGTAAAATTACCACTTACCAAGATCAATCAAGATATCAAATAATAATAGATAATATGGAGCCAGCTGGGGCAGGGGCTTTAATGGTTTTGCTAGAAAAAAGAAAAGAGAAACTTTCAAAAGAGGGTGTGTTCTCAAAAGAATATAAAAAAAATATTCCATACCTACCTAAAACAATTGGAGTTATTACTAGCCCAACTGGGGCGGTTATTAGGGATATCTTACATAGAATTGAAGATAGGTTCCCAACAAAAATCTTAATTTGGCCGGTAAGAGTACAAGGTGAGTTCTGCGCAGAAGAAGTCATTAATGCTATTGAGGGTTTTCATCTGTTATCACAAAGTGATATTTCAGAACCCGAAGTCATTATAATTGCTAGAGGTGGCGGTAGTATAGAAGACTTATGGGGCTTTAATGACGAGACATTGGTTAGAAAGGTTTTTTCATCTTCTATACCAATTATTTCAGCTATTGGTCATGAAACTGATACAACTTTAATTGATTTAGTTGCTGATTTAAGAGCTCCAACTCCGAGCGCCGCTGCAGAGATGGCTGTGCCAGTTAAAAGTGAATTACATTCTAATATTAGTGATATAGGTAAGAGAGCTAGAAAGACTATCACCAGAAAAATGGAAGAAGAAAAAAAGGTACTAGATTTAACACTAAAGGTTTTTCCAAAGGTAAAAAATATCCTAGACCATCCTATCAATAAATTAAATAAAATCAGTATGTTATTAAACATATCTCTTGTGCCGAGTATAAAAAACTATAACCAAAAATTTTTTAGCATATCACATGGCCTCAAACCAAATTTGTTATCTAATAAAATTAAGACAACAATGAAAATATCTCTTGATGCTTTTAACGATATGAACAAGAGTTATTCATCTATGTTTTTGCAAAAAAAGAATAGATTAGATATTACTACAAGTCTTATAAACGCAATGAGTCATAAAAATGTGTTAAAGAGGGGTTATGCGATTGTAAAAAATAAATATAAATCCATCGTTAGAGATAATAAGAATTTAAAAAGGGGTGACCACCTTTCCATACATTTTGACAATGATCAGATTGTGGATGCTGAAGTTAAAGAACCTAATGGTGAAGGAGAAAAATAAAAAAAATCATGAAAAGTGATAGAAAATTAGCAAAACTTATATATGGAGACGCAAATTTTAAGATATTGGAAGAAGGTTCGTATGTAATATGTGCAGTTACTAACAAAGAAATCTCTTTGAGAGATTTAAAATATTGGTCCGTTGATAAACAGGAGGCTTATATAGATGCTAAAGCTTCCTTAGAAGCCTCAAAATAATTTTATTGAAATCTTTTATCCCACCTATTGTGTAACCAGAACCACTCGTGAGGTTTTTCCTTAATTATCTTTTCAAGAAATTCGTTAATTTTTGAAGTAAAGATAAGTATATCTTTTTGACGATTTTGAGAGGTTTCAATTTCTATTTTAGGGTAAAATCTCACTTTAAATGAAGACCCTTCTTTTCTTTCAACTGACATTGGAATTACTGGAAATCCATATTTGAGAGAGAAGGTTGCAGGTGCGTCTGACGTCATTGCGCTCACGCCAAAAAAATCGACTTTGACACCACTTGATAATTTCTGATCTACCAACATTGCAATGTTTCCTCTTTTTTCTAAAAATCTCAGCATTTTTCTAGCTCCGCCCGGACCCTTTGCAATCTGATTTTTTGTTATTTTTTTTCTTTGATTTATCATCCAGTTGTTTACAAAAAAGTTATTTGAATTTCTGTATATTGCAGCGACACTTCCACCGCTCTTTTTAATCGCTATTGGTATTACTTCCCAATTAGCTTTATGGGCAGAAATAAATATAGCCCCTTCTTGGATGTATTTCTTTGCTATTTCGATTCCTTCAATCTCGATTCTCTCATTAGCTTCCTTTGATAATTTAGATAGATTAAAAAATTCTGCAGATGTCATTCCTAAATTCTGCCACATATTTTTAACTATTTCCGTTTTCTTTTCTGTGCTTAATTCGCTAATTGCTAGGTCTAAATTGATGTAAGCTCTTCTTGAAATTCCAAGGTTAGGCCCCACAAAAGAAGCTAAGAATCCTAATAACTTTGCACTCTTATTAATACCAAGGACTTTGCAGAAAATTAGTATATTAAGAGCAATTGATGCTTCTAATAGGTATCTAAAATATTTTAATATATTCATAGGCTTGTTATAACATAATTTTACCTCTAATTTCGCTGTATTTGTGTTAGGGATTAATGATGTCAGAGCCATTAGAAAGAGAGATAGACGAAGAATTAAGGAAAAAACAACTTAAATCTATCTGGGATAGATTTGGTATATACCTTATTGGTCTAGTAATTGTTGTAATTCTTTCTGTTGGTGGCTATGAAACAGTGGGCTATATAAACAAAATTAATTCTGAAAAGATCTCAGATCAGTTTGAGTATGCATTAGAGCTGGTAAGAGATAATGAAGAAGTAATGGCTAAGAATATATTTATTGAAATTTCAGGAGCATCAACCGGTTATGGTGGATTGTCATTATTCAACCTTAGTAATTTGAGTTATAATAACGGGAATTATGACGAAGCTTTAATGTATCTTAAAAAGGCGTCCCAAAACGAAGAAATATCTAAAAAGATAAGAGATTTTGCAATATTACGATCCGGTTTTATTATGTTAGAAAAAAATAGGATTGAAGAGATTGAGGAAACCCTGGGAGTTTTATTAAATGATGGGGCAGCTTTCTCGTTTCATGCAAAAGAAATTATAGCTTTGGCTTATCATAGAGATGGAAGATATAAGAAATCTTCTGAAATTTTTAAAGAAATCTCTAATGATGCCTCTGCTCCATCAACAATATCGGTAAGGGCAAAAATATTCTCTAGTCAAGCATATAGCTACGAAGACAAGGACTTCGAATAAAGAAAATGAAAAGAAATTTATTTATAATTTTACTGACATTCTCCCTTTTGGGTTGTGAATCTACTGGCAGTTGGTTTGGCGGTGACGATATTGATAAAGATAGGATCAAGGGTGATAGGATATCCATTCTTAACCTTAAGAGAACATTATCTTCTGACCCTCAGACACAAGAAAATAGAATGATTTTACCAGAGCCTTATTCAAATTTATCTTGGCCTTATCCAGGAGGATCTTTAAACAACGCCTTACAAAATTTAAAAGGTCCTAATTCCTTAAAACAAACCTGGAGATCTAACCTTGGGTCGGGATCAAATAAAAAGTCGTTCTTAATTTCTACTCCTATCATTACTGAAAACAAAATCTTCTTTCTTTCTACTGACTCAAAATTAAGTGCATTTCATTTAAAGAGCAGAAGGAAAATTTGGCAACAGGATTTGTCAGTCAAAAAAGAAAATAAAAATGAAGGTTTTGGTGGAGGTATGTCTTTTAATAATGGAGTACTATATGTTTCAACTGGTTTTGGCTTCATTATTGCTTTCGAAAGTGATAGCGGTGAAGAAATATGGAGGGTGAATTTAAGAATACCAAGCAGATCCGCGCCAATAGCAGATGACAGAATGGTTTATGCTATTACACACGATAACCAACTTTTTGCTCTAGATAAAATTTCAGGAAATATTTTGTGGACTCATAGAGGAATTCTTGAGTCTGCTACAATACTTTCTTCAACATCAGTCGCAGTCAGCGATGATTTAGTTTTTGTGCCTTATTCATCAGGAGAAATATACGCAATTAGACCCATTAACGGGTCAGTGATATGGACTGACTCTCTAACTTTAACTGGATTGTCAACATCTCTATCTGAAATTAATTCAATTACTGCAAGACCTATTATTGACAATGGAAGACTGATAAGTGTTAGCCATGCAGGAAGAATGGTTTCAATTGATATATCTACAGGAGAAAGAGTTTGGACTCTAGATTTATCTAGTACTGAAACACCTTGGGTTTCGGGAGACTGGTTATTTTTGGTAACTACTAATTCTGAGATTGTTTGTGTTTCTCGAAGAGCAGGTAAAATTAGGTGGGTTACCCAGATGCAGAGGTTCCAAAATGAAGAAAAAAAGAAGAATCCTATCCATTGGAGTGGGCCTATAATGATCTCAGGTAAGCTTTTAATTCTATCCTCAAAAGGGGAAGCAATTTGGGTATCACCAGATGATGGAGAAGTTTTAAATAGCAGTAAAATCTCTGGATCAGCATTTCTTTCACCAATAGTCGTTAACAATACTATTTATATTTTGAACGATAAGGGAGAACTTTCGGCTTACAATTAACTGAAAGTTATAATTAGATGCCAACTCTAGCAATTATTGGCCGGCCAAATGTCGGTAAGTCGACATTATTTAACAGATTAATAGGAAGGAAAGTCGCTTTGGTTGCCAATGAGCCTGGTATAACTAGAGACTATAGAATTGAGAATTTTACCTACAGCAATAATGTTTTCGACTTAATTGATACAGCGGGTATTGAAAATAGTTCAAAGTCAAAAATATCGAAGTTAGTTAAAATATCTTCCGAGAAAGCAATTAGTAAAGCGGATGGAATTTTATTTATGGTTGACGCTCGCAAGAACCTAACTTCAGATGATATATTTTTAAGTGATTTAGTCAGAAAAAGCGGTAAAAAGATAATCTTAATAGCTAACAAATGCGAAACAATGTCCCTTGCTTTAGGGTCAACTGAATTCTATTCCTTAGGATTTGGTGAACCTTTGCCTGTTTCATCCGAACACAATAGGGGTATGGATGTTTTATTAGAAAAAATTAATCAGCTTTTTAATGATTCTAGTATCAATAAAAAACAACCGATCTCAAGAGAAGATATTGTGAGAATATCGATATTAGGAAGACCAAATTCAGGAAAATCAACATTAACTAACTATTTTTTAAATGAGACAAGACAAATAGTAGCTGAAGAAGCTGGTATAACTAGAGACTCTATTGCATTTCCATTTTTATGGAAGAAAGTAGACTATGAAATATGGGATACAGCAGGGTTAAGAAAAAGAGCTAAAGTAAACGATTTTATTGAAAGATTGGCATCAAAAAGCAGTCTGAATGCAGTAAAACAATCCAATATTAGTATTTTGATAATTGATGCTTTGGTAGGTTTTGATAGACAGGACGCAAATATAGCCAATTTCATAGAGGATACTGGCCGTCCTTTTGTAGTAGCTGTTAACAAGTGGGATCTAGTTAAAGATAAGAATATTTTAAAGAAGGGAATAAAAGAAAAAACCTTATCTTTCTTGCCTCAACTAGGGAATATTCCAATCATAAATATTTCTGCTAAAAGCGGTAAAGGTGTCGGACAGTTGATGATAAAAATTAACAATCTTGTTAAATTAAATAATATTAGGGTTCAAACTAATAAATTAAATAAATTTTTAGAAAAAATAGAGATTTATCACCCTCATCCGAATCAGAATGGAAGAGAAGTTAGACTGAAATATATAACCCAAATATCAACTAACCCACCATCCTTCCTTCTTTTCTCTAACAGGCCTTCGTCAGTTCTTAATTCTTATAAGAGATATTTAATTAACAACTTACGAAAGGAGTTTGATTTGGAGGGTATACCTCTTAAAATTGATGTTAGGTCAAGTAAGAATCCTTACACTAATCTATAGGAGAGTCAGCCAGATTAATTTTCGTCATCAGCTAAGAGAGATAACTGACCTTGAATTTTTTCATTTTCGTAATCTGCAAGACCTGTTGGATATTCCCCAGTAAAGCAGTGATCGGTATATTGAGGTTTCTCATTATCTCTACCCTCGCTGTAATCCATAGCTTTATAAAGGCCATCTAAAGATAGAAATCCTAAACTATCCGCTCCAATATACTTGCGCATTTGTTCAAGATTTTTATTTGCCGCAAGCAATTGTTCAGTTTCTGGAGTATCAATTCCATAAAAATCTGGAAATTTTATAGGAGGGCATGCGATTCTCAAATGAATTTCAGAAGCCCCCGCTTCTCTCATTAACTCAACTATTTTTACTGATGTGGTTCCTCTTACAATGCTGTCATCAACTAAAATGACTCTTTTATTTTTTATCGAACTCTTGTTTGGATTATGTTTTAGTTTTACAGAAGAATATCTTATTGATTGGGTGGGTTGAATAAAAGTTCTTCCTACGTAATGGTTTCTAATTATAGCTAACTCAAAAGGTATTTTGGAATATTCCGAATACCCTAAAGCAGCTGGAACTCCAGAGTCTGGAACAGGAGTTACTATGTCGGCATCTATTGATTCTTCTTCAGCAAGTTTTCTTCCAAAGGATTTACGACAATCGTAAACGGACTTTCCATCTAGAATTGAATCTGGCCTTGAGAAGTAGATATATTCAAAGATACAAGGCCTTGAATATGTAGATGGGAACGGTTTGATGCTTTCTTCCCCTTCATCGGTAATAACAATAATTTCACCTGGTTCTATTTCTCTAATAAATTTAGCACCAATTATATCCAAAGCGCATGTCTCGGAGCATAAGATTTTTGCTCCATCAAGTTCCCCTAAAACTAAAGGTCTTATTCCAAAAGGGTCTCTTGCACCGATTAGTTTTTTATTCGTAAGCATGACTAAGGACCAAGCTCCAGTGATTTGAAGCAATGCGTCTACTAATCGTTTTATAGTTCTGCCTGCTTCCGATCTAGCTACTAGCTGGAGTATTGTTTCTGTGTCCGAGGTAGACTGAAAAATAGCACCTTTTTTAACTAATTCATCTCTTAGAGATAAGGCATTTGTTATATTTCCATTATGAGCTATTGCAAAACCACCTCCCCATAAGTCTGCATAGAGAGGTTGTATATTTCGTAATATTGTTCCTCCAGTAGTTGAATATCTGTTATGTCCTACACAGCTTCTTCCTGAAAGTCTTTTAATAACAGAGGTCTTTGAGAAGTGATCACCTACCAATCCCGTATGTTTTTCTGAGAGAAATTTGCTGCCATCAAAGGTAACTATTCCAGCAGCTTCCTGACCTCTATGTTGTAGTGCATGTAAACCTAATGCAGTTAATGCCGCAGCTTCATTATGACCATAAACCCCAAACACCCCGCACTCTTCGTGGAGTTTGTTGTTAAAATTATTATTGTAAAAATTGTAACTTTTCAATTTGTTCATCCAGAGGTCCATCTTTTTTCTTTTTAAAGTCTTGGTCTAATGAAATATCTATTATCTGTAAATTCTTTCTTAGAAATATTGCTAAGTTTTCAATGATAGGAGATGCTTTGGATTCTTTTATATAGTTTGGCCTATTTTCTTTTTCAATAGGTAAGATAATAACCATATAGACAATTCCCACGATCAAAAAAATTCTAAAGATTCCGAAAATAAAACCTAAAAAACGATCAATATACCCAATTGATGTTTTCTTAAATAGCTTTTCTAACGGTATTGAAAATATTCTCCATAATATTAAAGTTGAAACAAATATTATTGAAATAGTTATTAGGTTTGCTAAAGGTTTATTTTCAATAAAAACACTAACATATTGAGTTGATTCTGGCATGAAAATTTTTAAATTAATAAAAGCTACCACCCACCCAAGAAGCGAAAGAATTTCTCTTATAAAACCTTGAGATAAGGCTAAAATGCCTGACAAAAGCATGGATATAATAAGAACAATATCAATTATATTATTTTCCATAATTGTCCACCAGTTAGAGAAAATTATAAGTAAGGCTTTATATTAATAATATCTACCTAATTCTTATCCAAGGTTATAGGTCCAAGAGATTTACCATTAATAAATTGATTAACATATTTGTTTGATGATTCTTCCATACTCCCAATATCACCTGACCAAATAATTCTACCTTCATGTATCATATATATCTTGTCTGCTATTACCCTTGCGCTAGCCATATCATGTGTAATCGTAATTGCTGTAGCCCCTATGTCTTTAACTCTTTCTAGAATTAATCTGTTTATTACATCCGCGCTAATTGGGTCTAGCCCGGTGGTAGGTTCATCAAAAAACAAAACTTCAGGTTCTATTGATATTGCTCTAGCCAATGCAACTCTTTTTTGCATGCCTCCAGATAATTCAGAAGGAAAGAGGTTAGCAACTTTTTCATCCAAACCCACTTTATTGAGATTTTCTATAGCTTTTTTATAACAAATTTTCTTTTTTATTCCTTTTCTGGAATCATAAAAGCTTACATTCTGCCATATTTTTAAACTATCAAATAACGCGCTTCCTTGGAAAAGCATTCCTATTTTAGTTTTTTTTTGGGAGATATAGCTCATTTTCTTATTATATAATTCTTCACCATTAAGTATCACGTTGCCTTCATCAGCATTTATTAGCCCTAAAATACATTTTAAAAGAACAGATTTTCCTGTGCCTGAGCGACCTATGATTACGGCGGATTCACCTCTAATAATATTAAAAGTAATGCCCTTTAAAACTTTATTTTTATTAAATGATTTATGTAGATCTCTTATTTCAATCATTTTAGGTCACGCTGCAAAAAATAACGTTGTCATTATATAATTTGAGGCGAGAATAAGGATTGATGAACTTACAACAGCATTGGTAGTTGCACTCCCCACACCCTGAGCACCACCACTTGAATAGAAACCATTATAACAACCCATCAGAGTAATAATAAGACCAAAGATTGAAGCTTTAATAAGGCCAGAAGTAATATCAGATATTTCAAGAAAACTTTCTGTATTTTGCAGATAAACATCCCCGTTAAAATCTAGACTCTGCGTTGCTATAAACCAGCCTCCCATAATACCGATTATATCGGCAAAAAATATTAATAATGGTAGAGTAATAATTCCTGCGATGACTCTGGGTAAAACCAGATATTCGTATGGATCTGTAGAAAGGCTTTTGAGGGCGTCTATTTGTTCAGTAACCCTCATTGTTCCTATTTCTGCAGCTATTGCAGCTGAAACTCTGCCAGCAACTACTATCCCACCTAGAACTGGTCCCAATTCACGAGTTATTCCAAGAGCGACAATGGAAGACACTATAGATTCAGAATTAAACTGATTTCCACCATAATATATTTGGAGTGCCAAGGCTCCGCCTGTAAAAAACGAAGTTAATGCGACCACCGGCAAAGAATAATAACCAATGAATAATATTTGTTGAAAAATATTCTTAAAATACCATCTTCCTGTCAATGCTCTGAGAGTTCTCATTAAGAAAAATGAAAATTTTCCAGTTTCTTCAAGAAATACTGTGATCACTTTTCCAATATTAGACAATATATTCATTATTCTAATTACTCATATCTATCAGGTAAATGTTCTTCTTTTGCTAGATCAGAGAAGCGGGTCAGTGTCTGATTGAACTGCAACGTTACCTCACCAGTTGGACCATGTCGATGTTTACGAACTAATATGTTGGCCTTTCCATGTACGTCATCCATTCTTGCTTGCCAATTTATGTGTTGTTCAGTACCCACGGGAGGCTGTTCGTTATTGAGATAATATTCTTCTCTATAAACAAACATTACTATATCAGCATCTTGTTCAATTGCTCCTGATTCTCTTAAGTCAGATAATATTGGTTTCTTATTGTCTCTTGATTCTACTTGCCTAGAGAGCTGAGAAAGAGCCAGGATAGGAATTTTTAAGTCTTTAGCTAAAGTCTTAAGACCTTGTGTTATTTCTGCTATTTCTTGAACCCTACTATCTCTATACCTGCCCGATGATGTAACAGCCAATTGTATATAGTCGACTACTATTAATGCTAAGTCTTGATTCTTTGAGGTTTTTAGGGTCCTAGCAAGACGACGTGCTCTTGTAGCTAAAACACCAATTGAAATAGAGCCTGTTTGATCAATATAAAGTGGAATACTTTTCATATTTTCTCCAGTTTTCATATATTTTGTATGATCACTTTCTTTTATATTACCACTTCTTATATCTTTAGATGAAATTCCAGATTCTCCTGATATAATTCTAGTGGTTAATTGTTCTGCAGAC
>PCCF01000001.1 GCA_002731945.1 Rhodobiaceae bacterium
AGGTACTGCCTAACATCAGGCAAGCAAGTTTTGGCAGAGGTCTCAATATCTCCACGATGGGTGCAAGACCCAAAGCTTTCATTGATCAAATGCCAGACAAACCCTTGTTGTTGGATTGGACATTTGGCCCTGAAACGGTTTGTCTACAGGCTGACACAGCCTACCCACCGGGTCTGTCTGTGCCAAGAATGCAAAGATCTTCAATGTTTGCTCCACTGGGTCAGTTTCTTGATCAAAATGTTAAATCATTACCCAGTTTATTCACTGCCACTGTATTGATGCCATGGTTGGCCTGGATGGATATGAATGAAGTTGAAGGGCATACTCTTTGGCATGCATCAGGAGTTAAATTGAAATCCATCAACCAGCTACCAGACGAATACTTCACACGCATGATGGCTGAACATCCTGAATTGTCTTCTTTTAATTTAGAAGCTGACACTGGACCGGTTGTTTACGAATAAAATATTGGTTAAAATCCCCGCGTGCATCCTAAACTCAACTTCATTTGTTGTATGTCCCTTCTTTTTATTGTTGCCTGTGGCGACCAGGAAAAGAGTGAAAATTTAGAAACTCAAAGAAAAGTCGACACATTCAACTCTGAAATAAAGATTGCCAAATTAGGTTCAACTGGTGATCTTGAAAGAGGAAGAAAATTATTCATACAATGCCGCGCATGTCATTCACTGAGGCAAGGTGAACCTCATAAAGTTGGCCCTAATTTATATGGTATTTTCAATAGCAAAGCTGCTACACGAGAAGGCTTCAATTATTCTGATGAATTCATTGCTTCAACCATAGTATGGGATTTCTCTACACTTAATTTATGGTTAGAGAAACCATATGTACTAATACCTGGTAACAGAATGGTTTTTTCTGGAATGAATAAGGAGAAAGATCGCCTAGATCTGATATCTTATTTACATCAGGAGACCTCAAACTGATTTATAATGATCAAACTCTATGTTCAAAATTATAAAAAATGAGGTAGAAATATGAGCAATGAATCAATTTTCGGGATGTTTGCTGAATCACCATTCTCTGCACTTCAGAAACATATGGATCTTGGTAAACAAGCAGCAATAGCACTGCAAAATTTCTTAACTTCTGCAAGCGTTTCTGATTGGGGTAAGGCACAGCGATATCGCCAAGAAATAATTGATCTTGAGCATGCTGCGGATGATATCAAAAACCAAATTCGCACGCATTTACCAAAATCCTTATTCCTGTCAGTTTCCAGAGAAGACCTGCTGGATTTGGTTTACACCATGGATGGAATACCAAATACAGCCAAAGACATTTCAGGAATCATGGTCGGAAGACAAATGGAAATTCCAAATCAAATTGGTGAGCAATTTACGGCTTTTACCAAGGCTGCAATAAAAGCCTCAAAACAGGCTTCAGCAGCAATTGAGAAAGTTGATGAAGTCCAAAAAGGTGGATTTAGCTCCAATGATGCAGATTTGTTACAAGATCTTGTTGCAGAGCTGGAACAGCTTGAGCATGAAAATGATGATTTAGAAGCTGCCCTGAGAAATGATTTTTTTAAAATTGAAAAAGACTTTCCAGCAGTTGATGTGATGTTTTTGTATGACATTTTCAACAGAATTGGGTCCCTTGCTGATATTGCACAAACAGCTGGGCATATTTTAATTCGATTGGTGTCTAAATAATTTTAGAGGTAAAAAGTGTTTGAAGTAATAGCTGAGCATGGCCAACTTTTACTAGTTTTAGCGTGTATTTTTGGATTTTTCATGGCTTGGGGAATTGGCGCGAATGATGTTGCCAATGCAATGGGTACTTCCGTCGGAGCAAGGGCATTGACCGTAGCGCAAGCTGTATTGGTGGCTTGTATTTTTGAATTTGCAGGTGCTTATCTCGCTGGAGGAGAGGTTACTTCAACCATCAGAAAAGGAATTATCGATACAGCAGTCATTAGCGAAACACCTGAACTACTTGTTTTTGGCATGCTGGCTACTTTACTAGCAGCTGGGATTTGGCTCTTGATAGCCTCTTACTTTGGTTGGCCAGTATCAACAACGCATTCAATCGTTGGAGCAATTGTTGGTTTTGCTGCGGTTGGTATTGGAGTTGATGCTATACAATGGCCCAAAATTGCTTCTATAGCTGCTAGTTGGATCATATCCCCTGTGATTGCAGGAACCATTTCATTCTTACTATTTACCAGCGTTAGGAAATTAATTCTACAAAAAGAAAACTCATTCATGAGTGCTAAACGGTATGTTCCTTTTTATATGTTTCTGGCAGGATTTTTAGTATCAATGGTTACTTTTCTCAAAGGATTGAAACATGTTGGATTCAATTTTACTGCTACAGACAGCATTGCTTGGTCTTTAGTTGTCGCTTTAATGATTACTGTTGTAGGAGCGCTCTTATTGCAGCGAATCGACAATACAACCAAGGAAAAAAATGGAGCTATGTTTGATGGTGTTGAGAGAGTATTTTCCATCTTGATGGTCTTCACTGCCTGTGCAATGGCATTTGCTCATGGCTCGAACGATGTCGCTAATGCTATAGGTCCTTTGGCCGCAATTGTATCAGTGGTTCAAAGTGGAGGATCAATAGCTGCGAAATCAGTCATTCCGCCCTGGGTATTATTGATTGGTGCTTCTGGGATTGTTATCGGTCTTGCCATGTTGGGCTTTAGAGTGATGATGACTGTCGGAAGAGCAATCACAGAACTAACGCCCAGTCGTGGTTTTGCTGCTCAGCTAGCGGCTGCAGGAACTGTTGTCATTGCTTCGGGAACTGGTTTGCCCATATCTACAACCCATACTTTGGTGGGTGCCGTATTAGGCGTGGGTCTCGCTAGGGGCATAGGGGCGATCAATTTAAGTGTTGTCGGTAAAATTATTTTGTCATGGATTGTGACCTTGCCAGTGGGTGCGGGGTTATCTATTTTATTCTTTTTTGCTCTTAAGGGATTTTTTACCTAGCTTAGGTTATTTATAGGAATCACACTGATCAATCAGAGGCTAAATCAATGAAGGAAGAGTGAATGACTAAAAGGATATTTACCCCTCTCATCGTATTAACCTGGTTTTCTTTAACAACTACCAATGCAGCCGAGAAGCCAGTTGAATTTAAGGCCGATTTTCGCTATCGCTATGAATTTGTTGATGATAACAGCAAAGATTCTTCGCGAAAAAGAAATAGGATCCGGAGTCGCTTTGGTCTTATCGGGACAGTTGGTGAACAATTAAAAATCAATCTCAGATTTGCTACTGCTGAGAAGAATCCCACTGGAGCAAATCAAGACTTAGGCCACGATTTTTCACTTAAGGACATTGGTTTGGATCAGTTTTATTTTGATTACTCAATCTCTGATAATGCCAGCCTCCTGGGAGGCAAAGTAAAAAACCCATATTTCAAAGCCAACAAGAGCGAATTGATTTTTGATGGGGATTACAATCCAGAGGGTTTAACTTTTCAGTTTAATAAAGGAATTGTATTTGGCTCTGTAGGAGTTTTCTCGATGGATGAGCATGAATCGGTGGATGATATTTCCATAACAGGCTTTCAAGTTGGACTTTCCAATAAAACATTAACAGGAGCCAAATATAAAATTGCATTGGCACGATACAGTTTCGATGATATTCGTGGAAGGCCTGCATCAGAAATAACATGGAATGGCAAACTTTTTGGCAACCCAACCGATGCAAGTGGAAATTATCTTAACAATTATACTTTGAGCAATTTCTCTGCTGAGATTAATACCAATATTGGTACTCAAGAAATACCAACAATTTTTTTTATCGACTGGGTTAACAACAGTGAGGCAGATAGTGACGATAGAGGGTATCAAATTGGATTAAAACTATCCCTTGTTGATTCTTGGAATGTAATTTATTTTTACCAGGACTTAGAGAAAAATGCAGTTTTTGGTACCCTGACCAATTCCAATTTTGGTGGTGGTGGAGCAGGCCATAAAGGCCATGTCATCAAATTAAATTATGGATTCTCTAAGAATCTGAGTGCTGAGCTTACTTGGTTTGATAACGATAAAAATATGACGACCGACTACACCAAAATCTTTCTGGATCTCCAATACAAATACTAAGAATTATTAACCGGTGATTCCCCAGCCACCATTTTGATAGCCCTTAGGCAGCCCAGAATCAACGGTAAACCCATACAGTTCTTCTTTCGGCAAAGATCCCTTAACCATCCGATTCACTTCAATGAGTGCTTCTAAATTTATACCCGTTCGCAGCCCCATGGCATCAAGCATAAAAACGAGATCTTCAGTAACAATATTGCCACTTGCACCGGGTGCAAATGGACAACCTCCAATACCTCCCAAAGAAGAATCTAGAGTGGAGATACCTTCTTCCAAAGCAGCTAGGGCATTGGCTAAACCAAGGCCTCGGGTATTGTGTAAGTGGATACTGGTCAAATGCTTCTCACCCACTTCGTTTTTTACTAATCGGATCAATCTTTTAATCTGTGCTGGATTGGCGTAACCGGTGGTATCTGAAAGACCCACTTCATCACAGCCCAATTCCATTAATCGTACTCCAAGAGATAACACAGTTTTTTCAGAAACCTTGCCTTCCATGGTGCATCCAAATGCAGTTGAAAGATTGCCTTCAAATCCAGGTCTTTTTGTTTCCTCCAAAGACTTGATGTACTGAACAATATTCCCAACCTCTTTAAGAACCTCACTATGGCTTTTTCTTAAATTTGATCGGCTGTGTGTTTCACTGACAGACAGTGGTAAGCACATCTTGTCTACGCCGGCTTCGATTGCATTTTTTGCCCCAATGAAATTTGGAACTAGGGCAGTAACAGTTAAACCGGGTATAGTTTTTGCGTATTTTACAATTTCTCCAGTATCGGCCATTTGTGGCAATAGTTTTACTGGCACAAAAGATCCCACTTCAATTTCACGCACGCCTGCTGCCGCTTCAGCTCTTATCCAGCGCTTCTTATTTTCGGTCGACATGATGGTCTCTATGCTTTGCAGACCGTCTCTTGGTCCCACTTCACTGACCAGTACATCAATGTTAGTCATGACTGTTTCCTTGATTATTGATTCCTATTGTATTCGATCTGGTTTTTCAGAGAAATATTTAACAGAAAATTAATTTTCAAAAATAAATAAATACCTTATGCTTACCCATCTAAAATTACATTTATCTTTTGTTAACAACACCAATAGAAATCTTTAAGAACACAAGCAAAATCTTTAATGAAGAAAAAAGCTAATGACCAATTCACTCTGTTTGATCGCAGGAAATTTATAAAATTTTTTGGTCTCAGCTCCGCTATGCTCACAGTGGGTCTGGATGTACTCTATTCAGGCGGTACTAAAGCACAAGAATGGGTAGCAGGTATGATCAAGGATTTGACTTGGAAACCAGTTGCTCTACCTATACCTAGACTAATAGATGGATTGACTCCTGATGAACAAATAGAATTCTATTCCGAATACGAAGCTCAGGACGATTTAATCTTGCCTGAGGGCTTTACCTACAATGTTATTGCTTCATGGGGAGATCCTGTTGGCGATTGCAGATACGGGTACAACAATGACCACATTGGATTTGTAGAATCCGGTGAGAATCAAGCCTATCTGGTCGTAAATCATGAAAGTATGGATTATGACAATCTTGCTACCTATCTTGAGACCTTTCCTATGGTAATGGGTTATGCATTACCTGATCATGTGCTTAATGAGATAAAGGACAATGTAATTTTGGACTTTTCAGAAATGAATGATGAGGACCCCAAAAAAGAGATGATTAAATCCATTGCACTAGAGGGTGCTGCAGATATGGGCATATCTGTGATCTCTGTTGAGCGGAATAATAATGGCGATTGGATCAGAACATTTTCCGAGCAAGACAGGAGAATTTCAGTAACACAAGCACTGAAGGATCCAGCCAAGCTATCTAAATCTACCGGTCCAGCTAGTTCAGTCTTTAGGAAACAAAACAAAATTGGATTTGATGATGGTCTCTTGGATAAATGCATAGGCAGTTTTTGGAACTGCTCAGGCGGAACAACTCCATGGGGAACTGTGATCAGTGCAGAAGAATGGCTGGATGCTCATGTTATCTATCCAGTCAAAGCAGATGGCAGTTCATTTCCACCAACAACCATGCCCTTTTATACCTCAACCTTCAATGGGTTGGGTAATATCTTCGGGTTGGCAGGCAACAAATACGGTTGGGGAGTAGAAATAGATCCTGAAAATAAGGATGATTTTGGCACCAAACACACCATGCTTGGTCGCTACCGACATGAAGCGTTTGCCTTTAATTGCAAGAAAAATAAACCGCTTGCAGTCTACGCCGGCGATGACACCAAAGGTGGACATATTTATAAAATGATTAGTGCGGGTAAAGTGTCCAATCCAAAGTCGAAGAGCAATTCAAAACTCTTTGAAGAAGGAGTATTGCATGCTGCTAAATTCTCAAAAGACGGAACGGGTTACTGGATACCGTTGACCTCTGATACGATTCTTGACCCAGTTCTACCAAGTGGTGTTATCGCTGGAATCGTTAGTCTCCCAAATCCAGATAGAGTGAAAGGCGGTATACAAACTTACACCAAAGATGATGAGGTTAGATCCATTTATCAAAACAAAGGTTTCAATAAGCTGGGCGACTTATATCTAGGCGATGACGATACTGAAATTCAAGGGGCAATATTAATTGATGCTCACTATGCTGCTAATGCAGTAGGAGCGAGCGGTTGTCCTAGGCCCGAAGACTGTGAATTTGATGAAAAAAAAGGCGTTTTGTATTTTGCTTGTACCGCGGTTACTGGGGATGCTGATGATAGCGATAGTCCTGACAGGGAGATTTTTGCTTGGGATGACCATGAGGGAAATGAAAATCTTACCGATCATCAAAATGACTCTTATCGTCCCGGTATCATAATCAAAATTGCAGACGACAACGATGCCTCTCCTGAATCTTTAACTTTTACATGGGAAACATTGATGATGGGCGGTGAGCCTGCAGATGGTGGTGCAGGTTGGGCAAATCCAGATAATCTTGAGCTTGATGACAAAGGTAATCTATGGATGGTGACCGATATCTCATCGGAAGTACTAAACCAACCGGTGATTGATCGTGACAAAGTTTCCAACAGTTCATTGCGAGGTATTTACAGCAACAATAATGCATGGTTTATCCCTACTTCAGGGCCTTATTCAGGTCAATCTTTTCCTTTTGCCATCGGTCCTACGGAAACAGAGTTGTGTGGTTTGCAATTTAGTGCAGATCAAAGAACCCTATTTCTGACACCACAACACCCCGGGGTTTTCAATGGTATACGCAAAGATATGGCTTTTGAGGAAAGACGATTTGCATTAAAAACAACGGATGGTAGAGAGTTTTTTCAAGTTCGAAAAGTGCCTATCGGCTCAAATTGGCCATCAAAGGAACCCAACCAACCTCCACGCCCATCAATCGTTGCGGTCCGTCGTAAAAACAACAAGCCCATCGTTTAATCTCTAGGGATTCAAATAACAGTCATTGAAAGTAGACCCAAGGTCTTCTCTGATTGTCATTTTCTTCAAAAGCTTCTATGGAGGACATCATCTTTAGGGTTGACCCTATTGTATCAAGTCCCTGAAGCAGATTTTGTCGATTACTGGGTTCAATCTCAAAGCAATATTGAGTATTACTCCCAGCAGTGATAGTGGTAGCTCTTAAATCGACAGTCAGTTGATTCGCAGCTGGGTTAATCTCGACAAAAGTTTGTAATTCTCTTATTTTCTCTGTTTCTAAAACGACAGGAAGAATCCCATTTTGGATGCAATTGTTATAAAAAATAGAGCCAAAGCTTGGTGCAACAATTACCCGAACACCCCACTGATATAAAGCCCAGGCTGCATGTTCTCTCGAGGATCCACAGCCAAAGTTTTCTCCCGTGAGGATGAAGGATGCTCTCCTGTATGGTTCTTGATTAAGAATAAATTCTGGGTTTTCTTTTCTTGTTTTAAGAGATAAATATCTCCATTCTGCAAACAAACCATCTTCCAAGCCTTTTTTTGAGACCGATTTTATCTCTCTGCTTGGGATGATGGCATCGGTATCGATGTTGAGTTGA
>PCCF01000058.1 GCA_002731945.1 Rhodobiaceae bacterium
CCACACCCTACTGATCCAGAAAAATGTTTTTTTGAACATTGGTGGTTTGTTCCTAAAATGGAAAGACTTTCTGGCTCGGCAACTTTTATTGGATCTGATAAAACTGAAAGTACCGCCGGAGAAAATATGACGGAGACACCTCTGGGACCAAAACCACTAAGAACCGCTGCACATGAATGGATTGTGTATCCTGAAGGATCAATGGGTTATGTAACTGATCAAGATATAGGTATGGCAATAGGGCAACAAAAGGGTGTAAAATCAAGAGGTTTTGATGGTGCCATCTTGACTGGTCAAGAAACGAGGGTAAGAAGGTATCATGAAGTCCTAAATGACTATATTGAAGGGAGAAGATAAAAATGACATATCCAAAGATTCCTATTAAAGAGCCTATTGCTATAAACATTAAAGAAGGCGATAAGTACTGGTGGTGTTCTTGTGGTTTGAGTGAAAAACAACCCTTTTGTGATGGAAAACATAAGACTTTTGAGACAAATATGGTTCCTGTTGAATATAAGGCAGAAGAAACGAAAAGAGTTTTCTTTTGTGGTTGTAAGAATTCAGAAAAAAAACCTTTATGTGATGGAACGCATACCAAAATTTAATTTTTTTGCTTTTCAAGAGAAAATCAATGTCGAAGATATTTGTATAGATTTTTTAAGAAAGTCTTCACTTATTTCGGGCTTATAAAGGTATCTCTGCAAAGTATCTTAAGGATAATACATAGGAATTTCTAATTCAATTCTCATAATTCTGTATAGTGATGTTATATTTATCTTTTAGTGAAGAAATATATTTATTCATTTCTATGAATTTCTCTGTTTGAATATAATTCTTAAGTACCTCTTCTTTAATCTCTTTAAATTCTAAGACATTCTCAGCTACAATATTTTTAATTATAATTATGTGGTTACCGTGAGTTGATTTATATGGACCATGCCACTTATCAATTTCTTTATTTAAAAAGTTTTTAGAAAAATTATACCCAAAATCAGTGTCAATTTGACTTAAGGTTCTATCAAAAAAATTATTTCCCAAAAGATAGGGATCTCCAGAAAGATTATCTAAATTACCATTGTGATCTTGAAAAAATAAATTTGCTCGACTAGCGCCATCATTATCTTTTGAGAAAAATATATGAGAAAAACTATATTTGATTGCTTCCTTATAGTTATCTCTATTTTTTTGATAATAACTCATCAATTCTTTTTCGCTTGGGATAAAAGAAAATTGTCCCGATTTTAAAAAATTAATCTTTTGAGCTAACCGTCTCTTTATAATAACATCATCTTTGTCCAAGCCTAAAACAAGAGCTTCACGATATAGCACTTCTTCATTTATAAGATTACTTATAATCCTAGTGACTTCATCATTATTTGGCTGTCTACCCATTTGATTTGTCCATGACGATATCAAACTTGAAATTTCATTTTCAGAAATAAATATTTCTTTCTTGTTAGATGCAGTAAGACCATAGAGAATTGATAAGATCCCAAAGAAAAAACCAAAAAATATAAAATACCTTTTTTTCAACTCTAAATTTAAGAAAAATCCTACCCCTAGGTGAATTCTGGAACATACCATATAGGAGAGGACCAGGCTCTCTCCTGTATTACTGGCTTCAAATCCTTCCTTGGAGCCATTCCACCCCTTATGGCATCCCATGTAGACCATCTACAAGTTGGATTTTCAAGAACTCGGACATAGTAAAAAGCTTTTACATCAGGGTCAAAATCAGGATCTTTCCATAAAACTTTCATTTCTTCATCACCTATATCCGCTGAAATAGAACAATCCGCTATATTAACTTTTGCTCCATTATCTGGGCAGCGATTTGTCGATTGATCAATAGCTAATCCATCTGAGCAAACGACATCGTAAACTTGTTCGTTGGGCTCACCTGAATATTTATTAACCCAACCCTTGATAATCTGAACTCTCTGAATATTTGCTCCATTATGAGCCTTCTTTGCCCAAACTATGAAGTTAGGAACATCTTGTGCATTTTTGAATATGTTTCCTCCCATAGGAACTGCTGAAGAATAGGCTTCTTTAACAAGACTTTCACTATTCAGGTCTATATCACCGAGGTTAAATCCCCCGAAGAAACGGAGCAATATTCGGTTTCCCGAGGTTGCGTACGTTTCCTTCCTTCGAAAAGCATTAAATATCGATTCTCTGGTATTTTCTTCAGCCCAAACAGCAGCTATGCCTGAGGCGCCCCATTGGCTAAACCCGGTATCAACATATATTCCCTGCTCTTCTTCTAGAAATCTATAAATTTGTTGATCTTGAGGAAGATTTTTTAAAGCCTTATATGCTACATCACCTAAAGGTAAAGAACCTCTGCCTTGGGGAGTACCATCTATAATTCCTACCTTAGAGAAGAAATTGGATTCATCAAAAGAGCTAGCACCAGTATGGGTATCACTTGAACCAATCAGACCAAAATTATAAGGATTCCCTCTTTTCTCAAAGTCCAATGTTAATCCACGAAGTAAGGCATTCCGAACATAGCCGCCTGAAGGTAAACTATATGTTGGCGGAATACTTCCAACTCTTGTATTCATTATTTCAAAATCCGCCCATTCGTCATTTGGAGACAATAAAGGATGAGTATCAGATGTCCCTTTAACTTGTGTTATTTCAACTATTGGCTCATTTCTCATTCTTTGTTGTGCATATATTTGCTCTATTGGAAGTCCATCAAATGTTTCAACTTCAAACATTTGACCATTTGAACCGTTGCTATTGTGAGGAATAGCCAATGAATCGATACCCTTTTCTCTCCATTTATCCATAGTATCCCATAGATCTTCAGGATTTATAGAATCTATCCTGCTAAAAGGTCTTATTGGGGCCTTGGAGGATTTGAAGATTACATTCCTGTGTAGATTCCCGCTTTCTACATTTGTTGATGCAGTGTACTCATAAGCTATGAATGTAGTAAAATTTCCTGGATCATTGTGTTCCTCCGCTGCACGCGCAGAATCAGACCATGCAGTTTTATGAATATCATAATCAAAAGATTCTACTACAATGGTAGGATTGTTAGTAAGGAAAGCTTTTATAAATCCAAACCAGCTAGTAAATTCACCCATACTCCTTACTTGAACACGAAATTTTCCCAATCTATCAGGGCTACTTTCTACAGTTAGATTCTCAGGGCTATTAAGATTATTGAATGCCTTAACACTAGGTAATTGTGAAACTTTAGTAGAAGTATCAGACCAAGCCTCAATCATTCCAAGAAAAAAACCATGATCTGTTACTGCATAAAAATCTAGAGGCTCTCTTAATTTCATATCAAAACCTAGAGGATGCTTAATTGTTTCTCCCTTTGCATATCTGTAAGCATCATCGGGAGATTTTGTTGTTCCAAAAATATAAGCATCAAAAGAATATTTAGTATGAACATGAGTGTCTCCAAAATAAACATTCTTATTTTCACTGTAATCTTTTGTAGGTCCCTGGATAGATTCAGAGTCTTCGATTTTAAAATCTTTAGTTTGTTGGGAAGAATCTGAACACCCCACAATAAATAAAGAAATGATAACCATATATGCGTTGATATTTTTCATTTTTACTATACCTCTTTCTGGCGGAGAGAGAGGGATTCGAACCCTCGATACGGTTGCCCGTATACTCCCTTAGCAGGGGAGCGCCTTCAACCACTCGGCCACCTCTCCATTTTCTAAAAATGCCTATTTTACTTCTCAATGTAAAGGAATTAAGATTGAGGCATTAATAATACTAATGGTTTTATATTATGAATGAAAAAATTACCGAAGAACAGAAGGAAATTTTGTATTCTTGTGGCACTGAAATACCTGGAACTAGTGAATTATTGAATGAAAAAAGATCAGGAGTCTACATAACTGCTGACAAGGGATTGCCAGTTTTCCGATCTGATCACAAATTTGAATCTGGAACTGGATGGCCAAGTTTTTATGATGCAAACCTTGAAAACATCACTTTAAAAGAAGATTTGTCACAAGGGATGGTAAGAACTGAGATTTTATCAAAGGAAGGTGAGCATCTTGGTCACGTCTTTAATGATGGCCCTCAACCAACCGGATTAAGATATTGCATTAATGGTTTAGCTTTAAAGTTTATACCTGACTAAGTTTAGTTTATTATTCAAAATAAACCCTAATAATATATGAAGAAATTATTGGACAAAATACAATTGCCAATCCACTTAAACCTGCTAAAACAAAGAGTTGTCGAATATAAACCTCTTCAAAACCATTAAAAATTAAAGTAGATAATGCCCCTGCTCCAAATATTAAAACAGGTAAGAAAAGTGGCAATATGATTATAGGTACAATTAATCCATGCCATCTTGATGATAAGGACATTGATGCCCCCATGCACCCAATAAAACTTAATGCAGGCGAGCCAATCAATAAAGTAACCATTGTAGGAAAGATTATTTCATTAGGAAGGCTTACAAATATACCAAAAATTGGTGTTAAAATTACTATTGGGAGGCAGTTGGAAAGCCAATGGGAAAAACTTTTTGCAAAAGAAATTTGATATAAGGACAAATCTCCAATTAAATACAGATCTAATGTTCCATCATTAAAATCTTCATAAAAAATATTTTCAAGAGATAAAAAACATACAAGAATAACTGAAACCCAAATTAAGCCTGGCGAAATATTTGACAGCATATCCTTTTCAGGTCCTATTCCTAAAGGAAGTAGAAATAATATTGCCATATAAAAAATTAGACATAAGATATAATTACCTCTGAAGGAAAAGGTGTTTCTTGTTTCTTTTTTTAATAATAAGAAAAATTTCTTCATATTATTTTTCCATACTATAAATTAAATCTGGTTTCTCATAAAAATTAGTATGAGAGGCACAAAGTACTACCCCTCCATTGGACAAATGCTTGTTAATATAATTATTTAAGATCTCTATTGCGTCGATATCTAGAGATGAAGTTGGCTCATCTAAAAGCCAGATTTTTTTATCTGCAGTCAATAATCGGGCTATAGAAAGTCTTTGTTTTTGACCTTCTGATAAATATTTGCATTCAAGATTTGAAAATTTCTTTAAACCCATAACTTCAAGAATATTTTCATCAAAATTATTATTAAAATACGAACACCAAAATTTTATATCCTCTAACGGAGTTAAATCGTATTTAGTTGAAAATTTATGACCCAATAAATAGATCTCATTCCTAAGGGAACCTAGATTTATATTTCCTTCTAAAACTGGTAACAGCCCCGCGATAGCTCTTAGTAAAGTTGTTTTTCCAGATCCATTAGGACCAATTATTAAACCAAGTTCACCAAAATTTAATTGGAAACTTATATTACTAAAAATCTTTTTCCCAGAAAGTGAACATCCTAAGTTTTTAATCTCAATACTCATCTTCTAATTCTTTTATAAAAAAGGAATCTATAAATTATCAAAAAGCCAAACAAAAGACCAAGAAAAGGAGTTAACCATAAGATTATTGTATTTTGTTGTAAGGGCGGTTTCATTAAAATGTAGTCACCATATCGATTTCGAAAAAAAGTAAATATTTCTTCTTCTGTTTCCCCTTCAATAACTTTTTGTCTCACTATTGCCCTTAAATCCTTTGCTAGCTGAGCGTCTGAATCATCAATTGTCTGGGTCTGACAAACCATACATCTTATCTGAAGATTTATTCGATGAATTCTTTCTTCAATTTCCGGATTAAACTCTTTCGCAAATAAACCAATAAAAGGAAGAGTAAAAGCCAAAATAATAAACGATTTTATAATTTGTTTTTTTAAAAAAACCGAAGATAAAGATAGAAATCCTCCCGAAGCTATAACTATACCTCCTATCCAAATTAACAATATGAAAGGTTTATGCCAGATTCTTACGACCCATGTTTCATCATTTATTTTTTCTCCTATGACCATATAAAGCTGAGAAAAATTCTTAGAGATAATGGATGCCTCAGTGGTTAAAGAATTCTCTGCAGGATAATATCTTTTTTCAGGTTCAAGGGTATAATTTAAGTCCTGTTTAGATATATTAAATTTGCCAATAGAACTGATATAATTTTTTCCATTAAATTCTTTAACTGATAGAAATTCAACCTTGTAATCTTTGAATTGTATTGAAGAACCAACCTTCAGAGTACCCTCATATTCATTTTGAAGAGAACTAGAAAAGGATATGCCAAGAATAAGGAGAGCAAAACCTGAGTGCCCTAAGAAGGTAGCCCAATTTTTAAACCCAAATAGTCTAAATTGGAAAATATTCTGAATAGATGAAGATAATAACCAAATTCCAATAAGAATCCCAAGAACCGATAAAGCAGTAAGACTTAAGAAGTTTTTATAAATAATAACTACGAGAACGATAGTAAGAACGGATGGTAATATAATTCTTTTTAAAAGTGTTTTGGAAGAATTCTTATCCCATGCCAATAAAGGGCCGATAGCAGCTAAAAAAGCAATCAAAAGCGCAATAGGAATAACAGTAATAACAAAAAAAGGTGGACCCACAGAAATCCTTTCGTTTGAAAGAACTTCTAGTATCAAGGGATAAATTGTTCCTACAAAAACAGTAAGAGCTAATACTGAAAGCAATAAATTATTAAAAATAAAAAAAGTTTCTTTGCTCAAAATTTTTAAATGAATCTCTTCTCTTTCTTTCTTAATTCTGAGCGCATACATCGAAAAACTTAAAATTGTATAAAGTGATAGCAAACCTAGTATAAAAACACCTCTTAATGGGTCATTGGCGAACGCATGAACAGATGTAATTAATCCTGATCTTACTATAAAAGTTCCGATTACAGACAATCCAAAAGCCATGATCGCAAGCAGGATACACCAATTGATTAAAACGCCCTTTTTCTCTACAGCTATAGTTGTGTGCAAAAGAGCGGTGGCTATCAACCAAGGTATTAATGAGGCATTTTCGACTGGATCCCAAAACCAATAGCCGCCCCAACCTAATTCATAATAAGCCCACCATGAACCAAGAGTTATTCCTATTGTTAAAAACACCCAAGAAATTACCACCCAGGGTCTAACATAAGATCCCCAGTTCTTATCAATTTTCTTTTCTAGAATACCAGCTAATGCAAAAGACCAAACTATCGAAAGACCAACATATCCCAGATATAGAAAAGGCGGATGGAAGGCCAACCCTGGGTCCTGGAGCAATGGATTTAGTCCTTTCCCCTCAATAGTGTTAATTTCATTAACAAGCAGTGGGTTTGAAGCAAAAAAGAGATACAGACCAAAACCAAAACATAAAAGACCCTGAAACATTAAAGTATTTTCTTTTAA
>PCCF01000059.1 GCA_002731945.1 Rhodobiaceae bacterium
TGTATTTTATAGACAACACTTGGTGCGGTAGTAATTAAACCTATATCAAACTCTCTTTCAATCCTTTCTCTAATAATTTCCAAATGCAAGAGACCTAAAAAACCACATCTAAAACCAAAACCTAATGCAGCTGAGTTTTCTGTTTCATAATGAAAACTTGAATCGTTGAGGCTTAATTTTTCTATTGCATCTCTAAGATCCTCAAACTCACTACTGTCGGTTGGAAAAAGGCCGCAAAAAACTGAAGGCTGAGAGGGTTTAAAGCCTCTTAATGGTTGTTCACAGGGTTTCAGATTGTCGGTAATTGTATCACCAACTTTAGTATCAGAGACATTTTTTATACCTGCAATAATGTAACCAATTTCTCCAGAATTTAGTTGCGCAACAGATATTTTTTTTGGAGTGAAAATACCAACTTCATCTATTGTGTAAGAACTTCTAGTTCCCATCATTTTAATTTTCTGTCCTTTTGACAATTGCCCCTCAATAACCCTTACCAAAACAACAACACCAAGGTAAGAATCATACCAACTATCTACTAGAAGCGCCTTGGCAGGACTATTCTTTTTTGTTTTGGGAGCTGGAATTCGATTAATAATTGTTTCAAATATTTTTTCAACTCCCTCTCCTGTTTTAGCAGAGACTCTTAAAGCCTCTCTAGCATCAAGCCCTATAACATCCTCGATTTGTTTACATATCTTTTCAGGATCGGCGGCTGGCAAATCGATTTTATTAATTATTGGTATAATTTCGTGATTGAGGTTTATTGCCTTATAGACGTTCGCTAGGGTTTGGGCTTCTACTCCTTGTGTTGCGTCAACAACTAGAATCGATCCTTCACATGCAGCAAGTGATCTACTAACCTCATATGAAAAGTCAACGTGTCCAGGTGTATCAATCAAGTTTAATTGGAATAATTCATTATCTCTATTGTTAAAATTGAGTCTAACTGTTTGAGCTTTTATCGTAATTCCCCTTTCCCTTTCTATTTCCATTGAATCAAGGACCTGCTCTTTCATTTCTCTTTCTTCCAAACCTCCGCAGAATTGAATCAGCCTATCAGCCAAAGTTGATTTGCCATGATCGATATGCGCTATAATTGCAAAATTGCGGATATTTGAAGTTTCTTGCACTTTTTTACTCAAAGTAATTAATTATTTAGCCACGTAATTTCCCGCCTGTAGCATTTTCAACAGAGCTTATAATATTTACAGAAATTTTTTCTATCTCATCTTCTGTTAATGTATTTATTTTAGGTCTAATTGTAATTTCAAAAGCTAAAGACTTTTTTTCTTCATTTTCTATAAATTGGTCAAATAATTTTATTTCATCAATCATATCTTCACCGCAAGATCTCACCGCAGATAAAAGTGTTTCGGCGCTCACTGATTGAGGTAAATCAAATGAAAAATCTCTTTTGACGGATGGTAAATTTGTTGGTTTAAATTCAGACTTTAGTTTCTGTCCTTTTTTTGATTTTGTAAAAATATTTTCCATAAATATTTCAAAGGCAGAAATTATTGGTAATTCAAATTTGGATATAATAATTGGGTGAATCTCACCGAAAGATCCAATAATCTCATTTTCTTTAGAAATTACATTGCCAGATCTTCCTGGGTGATACCAATTTGGAGTATTTGTGTCTATTCGAACAGAATCGATAGATATATTTATTTGGTCAAGGACCGCCATTAAATCGCTTTTTGAGTCAAATGCATCCACACTTGAATTGCCTTGCCAATGCTTTTCTACCCCATTTGTTTTATAAATTCCTGATCTTACACCTGATGCTATTAAGCTTTGTTCTCCAGGGGTAGCGCCATGGAAACCAGGACCAATTTCAAATAATCCTATATTATTATTACCTTTGTTGTTATTTTGTTTTATGCAGTCTATTAGGGAGATCAAAGGTGTAGTTCGCATTTCTGACAAATCTTCTGAAATGGGATTTATTAGGGTTAGTTTGTCTTTGTAACCCTCAAAAAAACTCAAATATTCTGAATTGACGAATGAATATGAAATTGTTTCAATTAGCCCTCGGGAAGCAAGTATTCTTCTTATCATTCTAGTATCTTTTTGACCTTTAGTAAGTATGGGTTTTGAAGGTTGATTATCATTCAACAATGGGGATGAAGAAATTTTATCTAAGCCGTAAATTCTTATAATTTCTTCAACAAGGTCGGCATCTTGGTCCATATCATGCCTCCATGTGGGAACAGAAACTACCCAAGATTTGTCTATAGAAAAACCCAATGACGAAAGTATTCTTTTAATTTCTTTTTCATTAATTTCCACACCAGATAATTTTCTAACCATATCTTTATTAAATTTAATCGACTTGCTTTTAAAATTTTTATTTTCTTCTAAAGAAATCTTGCCTGGTTTTCCACCACAAATATCCACTATCATTTTTGTAGCTAATTCAAGTCCCTCTATTACAAAGTTAGGATCAACTCCTCTTTCGAATCTGTATCTTGCATCGGAATTAATATTTAATTTTCTACCGCTTGCAGCAATATTTATTGGGTCGAAATAAGCAGATTCTAAAAATATATTCTTAGTGTTTTCCTCGGATCCAGATTCATCACCGCCGATAATTCCTCCAATCCCTAACGCTTTTTCAGTATCGGAAATCACGCAAATTGTTTCATCAAGAATGTATTCTTTTCCATCTAGGGTTTTAATTTTCTCCCCTTTTCTTGCCTGTCTAGCTCCTATTGACCCTTTAATTTTATCTGCATCATAGGCATGTAAGGGTCTGCACCTATCAATAGTAATTAAATTTGTTACGTCGACTATCGCATTAATACTTCGAAGTCCTATTTTTTCTATTTTCTTTTTGAGCCATTTAGGGCTTTCTGTATTTTCTATCCCTTCAATCAATCGGCCAGAAAAAATTGAACAAAATGCATTTTCTTTTTTGAAGTCTAGAAATACTGGTATTTGAGCATCAGTTGATTTAATTTCATGAACTTCATTTTTAATTAATTTTCCAACTCCCTTAGCAGCTAGATCTCTTGCAATTCCATATACACCTAAACAATCGGATCTATTGGGAGTAATGGCAATTTCTATGACAGGATCATTCAGATCTAGCGCTTTAACAATTTTTGATCCCGGAGAAAGATTTTCATTTATCTCCATAATCCCTTCTTCTTGAAAATTGAGCCCTAGTTCTTTTCCTGAACAAAGCATACCAAATGACTCTACACCTCTTATTTTTACTTTTTTGATTTTCAATTTTGTTTCAGGGATTACACTTCCTATCGGCGCATAGATGCTGATTAAGTTTTTCTTAGCATTGGGGGCGCCACAAACTACTTGGACAATTTCTTTTCCGATATCCACCATGCATAAGCTCAATTTATCTGCGTCAGGGTGTCTTTCTACGGAGACGATCTTAGCAACGATAAAATCTTTTAATTTTAATGAGGGATCATATATTTTTTCTACCTCTAGTCCAATATTGGTAAGATTATTAGAAATCTCTTCCAATGAAGAATTGGTATTTAAGTGTTCTTTCAACCATGAAGAGGTAAATTTCATTTCTTTAATCCTCTAGCCAATGTTGGAATATCCAAAGCTAGAAAGCCATAATGTTTTAACCATCTAATATCACCGCTAAATAAAGTGCGTAAATCAGGAATACCGTATTTGAGTTGAGCTAATCTATCTAACCCAAACCCAAAAGCAAATCCTTGATATTTCTTTGAATCTATATTGGAAGCTTTCAACACATTGGGGTGAACCATTCCTGCTCCTGCTACTTCAAGCCAATCCGAACCTTCTCCAATTTTCAATGTCGATCCGGATCTATCACATAAGACATCTACTTCTAATGAAGGTTCTGTAAAGGGAAAATAACTCGGCCTTAACCGTACTTTTATTTCATTGTTCTCAAAAAATGATGAAAGAAAGGTTTCTAATGTCCATTTAAGGTGGCCTAAGTTTGCTTCTTCATCTACTACCAGACCTTCAATCATATGAAACATCGGAGTATGCGTTTGGTCAGAATCAGCGCGATAAGATCTGCCAGGGGAGATAAATTTGAAAGGAGGTTTGCCTTTCTCCATTGTTCTTACTTGAACGGGGCTGGTATGTGTGCGTAACAACGATTGTCCTTTTTTACCATTATTTTTTGACAGATAAAAAGTATCATGCATTTGTCTTGCAGGGTGAGAGTCAGGAATATTAAGGGCGTTAAAATTGTAATATTCGGATTCTATATCTGGTCCGTCTGCCAATTCGTAACCCAAAGACCCAAAGATTTCTGATATTTCATCCAGAACTTGAGATACAGGGTGTATTCTTCCATTATTTTGTTGTTTTATTTGAGCGGGAAGCGTCACATCAATTTTTTCTTTTATCAATTTCGTATCTATTTCAATTTTTAAAAGATAATCTCTTTTTTCACGAATTTTTTCAGTGATAATTTTTTTTAAAGTGTTGATAGATGATCCAATTTCCTTTCTTTCAGCAGGACTTAAGCTACCAACCTTTTTAAGAATGTTAGATATTCTTCCCTTTTTCCCTAATTCAGAAATTCGAATTTCTTCAAGAGCTCTTTCATTGTCAGCTTTTTCAATTTTTGAAATAATTTCATTTTCTATAGATTTAATATTTTCCATATTACTCGCCAGATACGAATCTTGTATCAGTTAACATTCTAACATAAATAAGTTATTATTTTAATGCCGTTGAGGCTTTATCAACTAAATCTTTAAAGGTATCAGGATCTGATACAGCTATTTCAGATAAGAGTTTCCTATCTATCTCAATATTTGCTTTAGTTAATCCGTCAATAAATTTGGCATAATTCAAACCGTTTAATCTTGCAGCAGCGTTGATTCTTTGGATCCAAAGCGAACGAAAGCTCCTTTTTTTAACCTTCCTGTCTCGGTAGGCATACTGACCCGCTTTTTCTACAGCTTGATTTGCGGCTCTAAAAGTATTTTTCCTTCTACCAAAGAAGCCTTTTGAACTTTTAATAATCTTTCTATGTCTAGCGTGACTTGCTGCACCACCTTTTACTCGTGCCATTTCACTCTCCTTTTATGAATAAGGCAGGAATTTCTTTACTATCCTGCTATCAGATTTTGAAAGAACAGAAGTGCCACGATTGTTACGATTTTGTTTTGGGGTACGTTTAATCATTCCATGATTTTTTCCCGTTTTTGCCGAAATAACTTTTCCAGAGCCGGTTATTTTGAAACGTTTTTTTGCACCACTTTTAGTTTTCATTTTGGGCATTTTGCTCTCCTATTCATATTTTTTTAATAGTTTTAGCTTTTTTGATTTAACACGGCATACCCCGCCGGCTAACCAATGAGTTGGTTTATAATATTTTTGTTATATTTTCAACTAAAAGTAATTTATTTAGGAGCTAGCACCATTATCATTTGTCGGCCTTCCATTTTGGGTAGAAGCTCAACCTTACCAATAGTATCAATTTCTTCTCTAACTTTTTCAAGTAATGATACTCCTCTATCCTGATGTACCATCTCTCTCCCCCTAAATCTTAAGGTTATTTTGACTTTGTCACCTTCGGATAAGAATTTTTCAACACTTCGCATTTTTACCTGATAATCGTGAGTGTCAATGTTGGGTCTAAACTTTATTTCTTTAACATCAATATTTTTCTGTTTTTTCTTTGCTTCGTTTACCTTTTTCTGGTTTTGATATTTGTATTTTCCGTAATCGATAATCTTGCATACTGGTGGATTTGATTTTGGAGAAATTTCTACCAAATCCAACCCCTCACCCAGTGCTATTGAAATCGCTTTATCAATTGGAACAACTCCTTTTTTTTCGCCAGAAGCACCAATTAACAATACTTCACTTGCCTCTATTTGATTATTGACTCTTGGGCCTTTAGACGAAGACGAGGATCTAGTTATTTGTTTTATTATAGAATTATCTCCTTTTTAAAATTTACTTTTTTAAAGATTGCTTGTGAGGATTATGATGTCAAGTTTTTCAGTTTGAAACATTTAATATTCTTTTGTAAACATCAAGCGTTTTTTTGCACATACTGTTTAAGGAAAAATTATCTTTAATGTTGTTGATAGCCCTTTCTTTCAAATCGTTTTTATTCTTCCTGTCACTGTTTACTATTAAGTTTATTTTTTCGGCAAGGTCAAGATGATCGTTTGCTTTTACCTTAAAACCTGTTGAGTTAACACCATCTATAATTGTTTCTTTTACCCCCCCATGATTAGATGCTATTATTGGTTTACCTGCAGCTTGAGCTTCAATCGGCACCCTTCCAAAAGGTTCGGGTCTTGTAGACGGATACAAAACGATGTCGCATGCTTGATACGCAAGTGGCATATTATTTGACGAACCGAAGATTTTAATTTGCGATTTTATGTCTAATTTTATAGCTGCTTTATCTAGATTACTTAAATATTTCTTTGCTCTATTTGAATTTCCGATAAAAATTAACAAGAGATTATTTCCTAACCCTTTTCTTTTTAGTTCTGATAAAGCTTTTAAAGCAATTTTATGACCTTTCCATTTAGAAAATCTCGCTGGCAATAAGAGAATTATATCCGTATCTTCCGCCAGCCAATCATCTCTTTGTTTTTTTATTGAATTTTTAGAAAATAGTTCTTGGTTATAATCATTGTAGTCTACTCCTCTAGGTATAGTAATAATTTTATCTGAATCTATTTTATAGTTCTTTTTAATATTATTTGTGGTGTATTGTGAATTTGCAATCACCGCATCTCCCCTAATAAGAACCGAATTATATATTCTCTTTAAGTATGATCTGGTTTCGGCATGACCATGCCATGTAGCAATAAAAGGTATGCCAAGACTTTTTGCAGCAAAATATGCAGACCAGGCAGGTGCTCTGGATCTTGCGTGTACCAGTTCAACTTGTTTTTCCTTAAAGATTCTTTTGAATAGAAAAATATTTCTGACAATAGTAAATATATTCCTTTTATCAATCTTTTCCTTAATAACTGTTACACCCAACAAATTAAGCTTTTCTATCAATTTTCCACCGGTAGTTAACACGAGAGGTCTAAAGTTGTTTTTTTTCAAATATGAGGAAGTTTCAATTACAGAATTTTCTGCCCCACCTATTTCCATATTTGGAATAATTTGTATTATAGTTTTTTCTTTATTAATATTTTGATCTGACATTAAAAAAACCCATGAATATATCTTATAACAAATTGTATGACTCTGAAGATGGTTTTATAGCCTATATAAATCATTCTTACCCTAAAAATAACTTAGGAATAATTTGGTTTAGTGGACTAAATTCCGATATGAATGGTACGAAAGTCTCAAAATTATCTTCTTATGCCCAACAAAACAATATTAATTTTTGTAAATTTGATTATTTTGGTCACGGAAAATCTACAGGAGATATTGAAGATGGCACAATATCGAAATGGTTAGAAAATGGGCTCTCTGTTATTGACAATATATGCAATGGGCATCTCATATTAGTGGGATCCTCTATGGGCGCTTGGCTGGCTTTACTTTGTTCTTTACAAAGAAAAAAGAGAATTAAAGGAATAGTTTTGCTAGCTCCGGCAGTTGATATGACAGAAAGACTAATGTGGGACGAATTCACTTCTATTGAGAAAATTGAATTTGAAAGTTATGGCAGTGTCAAAAGATATTCTAAAAAATATGATTCGAACTATATTATAACGGAAAAATTAATAATTGACGGAAGAAATCACTTACTCCTTAACGATAGAATAAAAGTTAATTTTCCTGTAAGAATAATTCATGGAATGTTGGACGAAGCGGTCCCTTGGCAGTTATCTTTAGATATTGGTCGCAGAATTAAATCCCAGAACATTAAAACATTACTTATAAAGGATGCTGATCACAGTTTGTCGAGACAGAGTGATATGAGGTTACTTTTTTCAAATATTGAAGACTTAATCAACAATTAATAAGAAAGTTTTTATTAGTATTAAGAATCTGTATCCCATTCGTATATGACATTCATATTTTTTTCCCAATCTAAGGATCTATTTTTTACTTTTTGTAATTCTTTTCCATCTAGTATTTCTTTTATTGCCCAGACAGACGCTCCCCTGACAAGAGGTGATTCATCGTATAAATTTTTTAAAGCATATTTTACTAATTTCTTAGATTTAGAGTTACCTATGGCAATCATGACATTCCTGACAAACCTATCCCTTCCTACCCTCTTGATTGGACTTCTAGAAAAAAATTCTCTAAATTTTTTGTCATCAAGCATAGATAATTTTGATAGATATAAATCATCTAAACTATTCATTGGTAGGAATTTAAGTTCATTCGAAGCTTTAGCAAATTTGTTCCATGGACAAATCGCAAGACAATCGTCGCATCCGTAGATTCTGTTTCCCATAAGTTTTCTATATTTTATAGGGATAGAACTTTTATGTTCAATTGTTAGATAAGAAATACATTTCCTTGGATTGATCTTATATTCATCATCAAAAGCATTAGTTGGACAGATTTTTATACATTTATTACAACTGCCACAATGATTCATTTCTTTTTTATTTTCTAAGAATTCTATATTTGTAAAAATTTCTCCTAAAAATAGCCAAGAACCAAATTCTCTATTCACAAGATTTGTGTGTTTACCCTGCCATCCGATTCCTGATTCTTGAGCAATATTTTTTTCCATTACTGGAGCTGTATCGACAAAAATTTTAATTTGACAATCTGTTTTATTAATAATCCAAGTACCTAATTTTTTTAGATTTTTTTTAATAATCTTATGATAATCTTCTCCTTGAGCATAAACAGAAATATTTCCAATTTCCGGATTTTCTAAAAGCCTAAGAGGATCAGAATTTGGCCCATAATTAACACCCAAAGTTATTACACTTTTAACTTCTGACCATAATCTTATTGGCGAAGATCTTTTATAACTATTTTTTTCTAGCCATTGCATTTCTCCATGGTAATTCTTTTTAAGAAATTGGTTTAAATCTTTTTCAATTTTGATATCAGAAGTTGGAGAAGTGAAACCAATAGTGTCGAAGCCTATTTTCCGTGATTCAACTATTAATTCCTTTTGAATATTTTTAGATTCTTTTTTGTCAAAAGTCGAGAGTTGCATACTTACCTCTAGGAGGAATGCTCATAACCTGATCCATCAGTAATGATCGAAAACTTGGTCTACACTTAATTCTTGTGTACCAATCTTTCACAGCTGGGTATTTTTTCCAAGGAATATCTCCAAGGTAATCCAGACATGAAATATGGGCCGAAGCAGTTAGGTCAGCTAAACTTATTTGGTCATCTGTAAGCCAAAATCTTTCAGCTATTAATGTATTAATATAGTCCATATGATAATTTAAATTATGTATGGCAATTCTAATTCTTTCTAACCTAGGCAATCCTCCTCCCTTGCTAACTTTAAGAAATCTTTTTTGAACTCTTTCATCGAGAATTATCTTACCTACCTCGTAATGAAACTTATTATCAAACCAATCAACAATTCTTCTAATTTCATTTCTAGCTATATTATCTTTAGGTAGTAAGGATTCATGATTCTCTTCCAAATATTCTGTAATTGCATAATGACCGCAAATCTTTTCTTCTTTCATAATCAAGACCGGAACTTCACCAGAGGGGTTAGTCTTTAGAAATTCCCTTCTTCTTTGCCAGTAAGCTTCCACTATAAGATCAGGATCAATATTACGTTCCCTAAGTAATAATCTTACCTTTCTACTAAAAGGACACAAAGGATAGTGGTATAGAGTAGCCATTCCTATCCTATGTTATGTTTTCCCAACAAATTAAAATTACTCATATTTCTTTTCGTAATGATCATGTATAGAATATAAAGTTAAATACTGTTTTTAACTAATTTTTTTATAAGAATATTGAAAAACTATAATGAAAGTAAATTTACATAAGTATGATTTGCCGGATGATGTATCCTTTGGCGATAGCGTAGCGGTTGATACTGAAACTTTGGGTCTAAAACCAGAAAGAGATCCTTTATGTTTGGTTCAGTTATCATCGGGTGACGGTACTGCTCACCTCGTGCAGTTGGATAGAAAGGATTACAATGCTCCAAATCTAAAACGAATATTTTTAGATAATAAATGTTTAAAGATTTTTCATTTTGCTCGCTTTGATGTAACTGTCTTAAAGCATTATCTTAATGTTAATTGTCAGCCAATATTTTGTACCAAAATAGCCTCTAAATTAACGAGAACTTATACTGACAAACATGGCCTAAAAGACCTATGTAAGGAATTATTAAATATTGATCTTTCAAAAAAAGAACAAACTTCAGATTGGAGTGTTGAAGAGCTTTCGAAAGAACAACTGGAATATGCTGCCTCAGATGTATTGTACCTACACGAATTAAAAGGACAATTAGAAAAAAAATTAAAGAAATTAGACAGATTTAACTTAGCACAAGATTGCTTTAATTTTATTAAGACTAGGGCTTATTTAGATTTAAATGGTTGGCCGGATATAGACATATTTGAACATTAATTATGACTTCTCTCAAAGATCAAAATCAAAAAGCGAGACACTTAATTAAACGTCTAAAGATATTGCTTCCATCTTTAATATTCTTATTTCTTTTTTTATTATTTTTTCAATATGCAGATTTTAAAAATATATTTAATGGATCAAGCAATTATAAGTTTTTATTATCTAACGAAACTGGGGCGGGGGTAGTAAAACCGTTTTTGCAGGGAAGAACTACTTCAGGAGAGATCTTTAAAATTACCGCGAGCAAAGCCAGCCCTCTAGGGCCAGAGTTAAAAGATATAGAGTTAGAGAAAGTATATCTAGAATTTGTTAGAGGTAATAATATTTTGTTCAAATTAAATTCAAATTTTGCTAAGTTTTTAGCATCTGACAACTCTGCGATTTTTTATGACCAAATAAAATGTGAAAGTTTTGAAGGTTATGAAATTACTGCCAACACCATAAATGTTAATTTAAGCACTTCGATTTCTTTATTTGAAGGGAAAGTTAAGGGTCAAAAAGGCGATCTTTTTTTTGAAGCAGGTAAAATGGAAGTTGAAGATAAGGGAGATAAGGTCTCTTTATCCTCCGGGGTTTTTATGTCAATTCCATCTAAAAGTATTAATGGAGGATAAATATATATCTAAATCGTATATATAAATTTTTTTTTGTCATAGTAGTTTTAATTGGAACAAAAAGTATTGCTCAAGAAAATATCAGTTTTTCAACAAGTATAGATTCTCCTCTGAATATATCTGCTGAGAAGATGTATCTTGATAGATCATTAAATAAAGGAAGTTTATCGGGAAAAATTAATATTATTCAAGGACCGATGAGTTTAAAGGCTGAAAAAGTTGAATTTAATCTCAATGAAGAAGGGGTTTTACCAGCACTAAAGAATCTAAAGGTTTTAGGGGGCGTAAGGATAGAAAATGGAAATAATCTTTCTGTGACTGGAAAAAATGCGCATTATAGTGTATTGGAGCAGACTATAGTTATTGAAGGTGATGTAAAGATCGATAATGGCTTTTCAATTATTAAGGGTGATAAATTAATCTTAGATTTGGTTACGGGTAAAACCGAAATAGTGGACGATAGAAACACTGACAGTAGGATTAAAGGTATTTTTAAAGAGGAATAGTTTTATGAACAAAGATTCTTCAGATGATCTTTCTAATAAACCGACTTTGATATCTTCTAATGAAGAGAGTCTAGTCGTAAAAAAAATAAGCAAAGCTTATGCTGGAAGACCTATAGTCCGAGAAGTAGATTTCGAGCTTTTTTGTGGTGAAGCACTAGGTTTACTTGGACCTAATGGTTCGGGTAAAACGACCCTATTTTATGCAATTATTGGATTAATTAAGCCTGATGCGGGAAGAATAATATTGGATGGTGAGGATATTACTGAATTACCCATCTATAAACGTTCTAACAATGGTATTGGATATCTTCCTCAAGAAGCTTCGATTTTCAGGGGTTTGAATGTTGAGGATAACATTCGTGCAATATTAGAAATTAATGAGGCTGATGATCAAGTTATAGAAAGTGATATCGACAAGTTACTTAATGAATTTGAAATTAACCATTTAAGGAAAACACCATCCTTAGCCTTATCAGGAGGAGAGAGGAGGAGAGTAGAAATAGCGAGATGCTTAGCTTCGAGACCCAAATATATCTTGCTTGATGAACCTTTTACGGGAATTGATCCCATTGCTGTGGGAGAGATAAGAGAGCTTGTTGCCCAACTTAAAGATAGGGGTGTTGGTGTCTTAATAACTGATCACAATGTGAGGGAGACATTAACCTTGGTTGACAGAGCAGTTCTAATCCATGAAGGTTCAGTCTTAATTGAAGGAACTCCTGAAGAAATCGTTGGTAACAAAGATGTAAGGAAAGTATATCTGGGTGAAAGATTTTCTATTTAAGTAATGTCAGTAATGTCTTTTTTTGATGAAGTCCTATCTTCAGTATATAGCTGTTGGTTAAGGTATTTTGATTTTGAAGGGAGATCATCCCGTTCGGAATACTGGCACTGGCAGTTATTCAGGATTTTAGTTTTTTTTTCTTTTTATTTTTTAGAAAGTGTAACCTTTTTTGGTTTAAATTTTGTTCTCGGCACCATCTTGTTGATTCCTGAGGTGGCCGTTTCTATACGAAGATTGCACGATACAAATAAATCTGGATGGTGGATATTGCTTAATTTTTCTATATTTTTTCCACTTATATCACCAGCATTATTATTATTTTCTTTAGTTGGAATATCAATTTTGATTTATTTCTATTGCCTCCAAGGAGATAATGGTACTAATGATTATGGTAATCAGCAAAGTTAGAAATTGTTATGTTTAAACAGATAAAAAATTCAAGTATAAAAATATTTAAGCTGTTGGGACAAGGACTTTCATTTTTACTTCTTCTTCCAAGAATTCTTTTTAGCCTTATTTTTTTGTTAGTCATTATAGCGTTTATTTATGGAAGCATAGCTGGTTATCAGAAAGATGAACCTAAAGATTCGGCTTTGTATATTTCGCTAGATGGATATCTGGTTGAAAAGTCTGAAAATATAAATGATTTAAACGACATACTTTTAAATCAACAGAAAATTAGTCAACTTCAAAAAAGCGAAATTGAAGATCTCATAAGTAAAGCTAAAAACGACAGCAGAATAAAGGGCTTGGTTATTAATTTTAGTAATTTTCTGGGAGGATATCCTGCGGACCTTTTATCTTTAAATGAAGCAATTTTAGATTTTAAGGAAAGCGATAAAGTATTCATCGCTTATTCCGATTTTTATTCTCAGTCTTCTTATTTAGTCGCTTCATTAGCAAATAAGATAATTACTCATACTCAAGGTGGATTATTTTTAGAAGGTTATTCATCAAAACGTATATATATGAAGGAATTAATGAATAGTCTTGGTATAGAAGTTATTCAACTATCTTACGGAAATTACAAATCCGCACTTGAAAATTTTACACTTTCCGAAATGAGCGAAGCAGACAAGATACAAAGAACTGAGCTATACAATTTTATATGGGAAGAAATTTCCGATGCTATTGAAGCCAATAGAGGATTTAAAGAAGGGTATATCAAAAATGTAATTGGGAATATGGATACAATTCTTGTCAACAATGAAGGCAATTGGGCAGAGTTCGCTTTAAAAAAAGGATTTGTAGATGAATTAATGAATAGAAAAGAGCTGGAAGATTATCTAAATAGCCAATTTCCTGGTGATCAAGAAGGATGGAATTTCATCGATTACAGAAATTATGATATTAAGGATACTGAAATTAAAGATGCCAGCGTTATAGCTAAAATAATTGTTTCTGGACCCATAGTTGATGGTTTTGAGTCTAACGGAGTAGCTGGTGGGGAAACTATTTCTGCACTCATTAGGGATGCTGTTAAACAGGATGTTAAAGCAATAGTGCTAAGAGTCAGTTCACCCGGAGGTAGTGCCTTTGCTTCAGAACTTATTCGGGAACAGCTTAAAGAAGCTAAAAATGAAGGTATTCCTATTGTAGTATCAATGGGAGGAGTTGCAGCATCAGGTGGTTATTGGATTTCCGTTTCCTCAGATCATATTTTTGCCGAAGAGACAACAATTACTGGTTCAATTGGAGTTGCCGCGATTTTATTTAATGCTGAAGAGGCAATTAAAAAAATTGGCTTAAAAGAAGATGGAGTGTCTTTTTCACCCGTTTCTGGTTCTTTTGGGGGTCCGATATTTCTGTCAAAGCCTAATGAACAAATGATATCTCTTTATGAATCAACAATTCATGGTCTTTATGATAATTTTATACATTTGGTCTCCGAAGAAAGAAATCTCTCAAAAGAAGAAGTTGAAAGCATAGGACAAGGAAGAGTTTGGGTTGGGAAAGACGCCAAAAGGTTAGGTTTGATTGATGAAATTGGATCTCTGAAAGATGCCGAAGAAACCGCTGCAAATCTTGCAAATTTAGAAAATTACATAGTCAAGGAATTTGAACAAAAAAGAAGTCCTTTTTTGAAATATCTTTCATTCTTTGAGAATTTCTTAAAAATTAATAATAATTCAGAATTTAAATTTAAGAAGTTTGGCATAAATCATAATTTCTATAATTTTTTTAACGATTTAAGTATTTTTGATGATCCCAGATCGATCTATTATTTATGCTACGAGTGTTTGACAATAAATTAATCTTTTCCTTGTCTAAGATAAATTATAGATCTATAAACCACGAAGTTTAATTATTATTGGAGTCACTAATGGCTGTCCCTAAAAGAAAAGTCAGTCCTTCAAGAAGAGGCAAAAGAAGGCTAGGACATAAGAGTAAAGCACCGACTTATGTAGAAAATAAAGATTCAGGTGAACTTCATAGACCACACCATATTGATCTTAAGAGTGGTATGTATAATGGAAAACAAGTTCTAACGGCAAAAGATCAGAAGTAATCAGATTTTGTTAAAGAATTTTTCATCCAGCACTAAAGGAACTTTAATTTTACTAATTGCTTCGCTGGTTTGGGGTTCAACTTTTGTACCCCAAAAAATTGCTATGGATTATTGGTCACCTTTTCAATTTACTTCTTTTAGATTTATAATCGGTGCAGCTTTCTTATCTCTTCTAATACCAAA
>PCCF01000060.1 GCA_002731945.1 Rhodobiaceae bacterium
CTGCATTTAAGAATGCAACGGAATTAAAAAAAAGAATATGGTACACAATATTAGCATTACTTGTATATAGACTGGGCACGTATTTACCCCTACCTGGGATTAACCTTGATACACTAAGACAGATATTTGAACAAAATCAATCAGGCATTATAGGTATTTTTGATATGTTTGCTGGTGGTGCGGTGGGTCGTATGGCAATATTTTCTCTAGGAATAATGCCATATATCACTTCTTCCATAATAACCCAACTAATAGTTCCAGTTGTCCCACGACTCAACTATCTAAAAAAAGAAGGCGGGGAACGAGGTAGGCAACAAATTAATCAATATACTCGTTATGGAACAGTTTTTTTGGCTGCTATGCAAGCTTGGGGTATCACTGTTGGCTTAGAGGGCGCTACTGGTGTGGTAATTGACCCAGGTTTATTCTTTAAAGTTTCTGCTGTTATTACTCTTGTCGGGGGTACTGTATTCTTGATGTGGTTAGGAGAACAGATTACAGCTAAAGGGTTAGGAAATGGCATTTCTTTACTTATATTTGCAGGAATAATAGCCGAGCTTCCTGCAGCTCTTTTTGGAACCTTTGAGCTTGGTAGACAAGGAGCATTTTCCGGTGCATTCATATTAGGCTTATTAATACTTGTAGTAATGATTCTAACTTTTGTGGTCTTTATAGAAAGGGCTCAAAGGAGATTGGTTGTTCAATACCCTAAAAGACAAGTAGGTAATAAAATGTTTGGAGGTGATAATTCTCATCTTCCATTAAAATTAAATACTGCTGGAGTTATACCTCCTATTTTTGCATCTTCTCTTTTACTAATGCCCATGACAATTGCTAATTTTTCATCTGGGCAAGGCCCCGAGTGGTTAAATAGCGTGACTGCTATGCTTGGTAGAGGACAAAGTTTATACATGTTAATCTACGCAAGCCTGATTGTGTTCTTTTGTTACTTTTATACGGCGATAGTTTTTAATCCTGAGGACACCGCTGATAATCTAAAAAAACAAGGAGGTTTTATTCCCGGTATAAGGCCAGGAGAGAGGACAGCCAAGTATTTAGATTTTATCCTTACGAGATTAACTCTAGTTGGTGCAATTTATCTTGTTCTAGTTTGTTTAATGCCAGAATTTCTAATATCAAGATACGCAGTTCCATTTTATTTTGGGGGTACTTCGATACTTATTATAGTTAACGTCTCAATGGATACAATGACACAGTTTCAGGGATATATGTTTGCCCATCAGTATGAAGGACTATTAAAGAAATCTAGACTTGCAAGAAGGAGATCATGATTGTTATTCTTTTGGGTCCTCCTGGCTCAGGTAAAGGAACTCAAGCAAAACAAATAGAGGAAAAGTTTAATATTCCGCATTTGTCAACGGGAGACATGCTTAGAGAGTCAATAAAGGAAGAGAACTCTCTAGGTCTTCAAGTTAAAGAAACTATGGCAAGAGGAAAATTAATTTCTGATGATTTAGTCTTAAAAGTAATAATTGAAAGGGTAAACCAAGAAGACTGTATATCAGGTTTTATTCTTGATGGCTATCCCCGGAATGTTTCGCAGGCAAAGTCACTCGATGAGGTTCTAAAAAATATAGCAAAAGAAATAGATTACATTTTTCTTTTGGAAGTTGATTTAAATGTACTTGAAAGTAGAATCATAAAAAGAACTCAGGAAAACAATGAAGCTAATAGAGAGGATGATAGTTCAAATATTCTGAAGAAAAGGCTAGATGAATACGTAAATCAAACTGCTCCTCTAGAAGAATATTATAAATATCATAATAAATTTAATAAAATCAATGGCATGGAAGAAATTTCTAATGTATCACTTAATATAAATAATTTTTTAATGAAATGAGAAAGTTAGTTGACTGTAATGATTTGAAGCCTATAATCCGCGAATTCGCCATTTTATTTATTATTTTTAGTTTTTGGAGGCTTTTTTGGCTCGTATAGCTGGTGTAAATATTCCTACAAGTAAAAAAGTAAGTATTGGTTTAACTTATATTCACGGTATTGGGCAACAAACTGCCACAGACATCTGTGAAAGAGCTAGTATAGAGAAAGATAAAAGAGTGAATGAGTTACTTGAAACTGAAATTATTAAAATTAGAGAAATTATAGATAACAATTATAGGGTTGAGGGTGAGTTAAGAAGGGAAGTTTCAACCAACATCAAAAGGTTGATGGACTTAGGAAATTATAGGGGTTTACGTCATAGAAGAGGGCTTCCGGTTAGAGGTCAGAGAACTCACACTAATGCAAGAACAAGAAAAGGCCCCACCAAGACTATTGCTGGTAAAAAGAAATAAATTTTAGGGATTTTAATGGCTGATGATCCAAAAAAAATAAAACGCCGAGATAAGAAGAATATTCCTTCTGGCGTGGCGCATGTTAATTCAACTTTTAACAATACAATGATAACTATTTCTGATGCTAATGGTAATACTATTAGTTGGTCTTCAGCAGGTTTGATGGGTTTTAAGGGATCTAGAAAATCTACTCCTTATGCGGCTCAAATAGCAGCAGAAGATGCCGGAGCTAAAGCAAAAGAACATGGAGTAAAAACTCTAAAAATAGAAATTCAAGGCCCGGGATCGGGAAGAGAGAGCGCCCTTAGAGCACTACAAGCTTCGGGATTCACAATAACCTCAATTAAGGATGTTACTTCTATACCATTCAACGGTTGTAGGCCCCCGAAAAGAAGAAGAGTTTAGAAATATTTTAATAAAATTTATCAAAAGGATTCCATCGTGAACATTGAAAAGAATTGGCGTGAGCTATTAAAACCAAGTGAAATATTGCTAGAACCCGGTGAGGATCCTTATCGAAAGTCTACTCTAGTGGTTGAACCCCTTGAGAGAGGATATGGAACAACTCTAGGCAATGCCTTAAGAAGGGTTCTTCTTTCTTCACTTCAAGGAACGGCTGTCTACGCCATTAAGATTGATGGTGTTCTTCATGAATTTTCTTCGATTTCAGGTGTAAGAGAAGATGTTATTGATATTGCCTTAAATGTTAAAAAGATTATCTTTGGTGCTGATTTTTCTGGCAACAAGAATTTAACATTAGAAAAAGTTGGCCCGGGAGTTGTAACGGCTGGAGATATCTTTCTTACAGAAGATATTAAAATTTTAAATCCTGATCTAGTAATTTGCACCCTAGATAATAATACGCCATTTAGAATGGAATTATCGATTAAAACAGGAAATGGATATGTTTCTTCTGAAGAAAATAGGAAAGAAGATGACCCAATTGGTTTAATACCCGTTGATAGCTTATATAGCCCCGTTATAAAGGTTACTTATGATGTTGATAATGCGAGAGAAGGTGAATTTCTTGATTTTGACAGACTCACACTATCGATAGAAACTGATGGTTCTGTCAAACCTGAAGATGCAATAGCTTTTTCGGCTAGAATCTTGATTGATCAATTAAATCCATTTATAAATTTTGATGAACCAGAAGAAGAGATTATACCGGAAGCTGAAGGTGAGCTTGAATTTAATGTAGCTTTACTCAAAAAAGTTGACGAGTTAGAGCTTTCTGTTCGATCGGCTAATTGTCTGAAAAATGACAATATTGTTTACATAGGTGATCTAATATTAAAATCAGAAAATGAAATGTTAAGAACTCCAAATTTCGGCCGGAAATCATTGAATGAGATTAAGGAAGTCCTTTCCGAGATGAGTTTATCCTTGGGAATGGATGTTCCAAACTGGCCTCCAGAAAATATAGATGAATTATCTAGAAAAGCATCAGATAAATTTTAAGTACAGAAATATAAATGCGTCATTTAAAAGCAAAAAGAAAATTAAATAGGACCTCTAGTCATAGGAAGGCCTTACTGTCCAATATGGCCATTGCCTTAATTAAACATGAGCAGATTAAAACTACTCTCCCAAAGGCAAAAGAATTAAGGCCTTTTGTAGAAAAATTAATTACTCTTGGTAAGAAAGGGGATCTACCTGCTAGAAAAAAAGCTTATTCAATATTGCCTGAAAAACAATGGGCGGCTAAAATATTTGATGTTTTATCAGAGCGCTATAAGGATAGGACTGGAGGATACACCAGAGTTCTAAAGGCTGGATTTCGTTATGGTGACTCTGCTCCAATGGCTATTATAGAGCTTGTAGATAGAGATCCGGAAGCCTTAGGCCAAGACTCAGGACCTGTCCTTATCGGAGAAAAAGAAGAATAGGTATTTAAATTTAACTCCTCTTTTACTTGTAATCTTCTTCTTCGTCACTAATCAACGGAATTTGCTCAATAATCTGTTCTTGAGGAGGTGTCTCCTCAATCTTGGTAATTGGAGCCTCCTTAATAGGTTCACTATCTATATTCTCTTCAACAACAACTTCTTCTTTATTGTTTGAAGTTTGTTTTGATGACATCGAGCTTCCTGTATAAAAACTTCCAGATTCGTCGGATGCGCAACTAATAAGGGTAATAGTAATTAAGGGGAGTATAAAAAAGGTTAAGAGTATTTTTTTCATCATGCGCCTTCTAATGTGATTCTATTTTTACTTATATATTGGATATCGATAATTACCAAGTTGTTCTTATTTGAGAATTTAGCTAAATTTTTTAATACATGTTATATAAAATTGTACAAAATCTTTTAAAGAGGAAAAAATAAAAACATTATTTGCAGATTTAGGGGCTACTAACGCTAGACTTGCCGTAACTGAAGATTTTTTCTCTTTGACACACACATCATCTTATAGAATCAATGATTTTCAAACACTTAACGATTTATTTTCAAAATATCTAAATGAAAATAAACTAACTCAATCTGTGAAAAGTGCAATTATAGGTGTTGCTGCACCAGTTATCGGTGATATTATTAGGTTTGTAAATGCTGATGTAAGTTTCAGCATTAAGGAGATTAGAACAAATTTTTTCCCTGAAGGCTTGCAAGTATTAAATGATGTTCAGTTACAGGTTTATTCATTAAATAGGATTCCCAATGATAGTCTTTGTGCTATTGGCAAGGAGAAGAATTCGTTAGAAGGGCCAAAAATACTAATTGTTCCTGGTACTGGCCTCGGTTTGGCTGCATTAATTGATAACAAAGCAATTGCAACTGAAGCTGGTCACATCACTATTCCACACTGTGATGATGAGGTTAGTGAGCTGATAGACGATTTCAAAAAAAGAAAAGAAAGAAAACCGACCTTTGAAGATATAATTTCCGGCAAGGGGATTTCTTATATTTATGGGTTTTTCTCTAAAAATCCTGATCACTCAATGAGTAATAGAGAAATTCTAAAAAAATATAAACATGACCAGTATTGTCAAAATACTAAAGAATTATTATTAAAAATCCTTTCAATATTCACTAGACATTCGGCTCTAATTTGGGGTTCTACAGGTGGGATTTATTTAAGCGGTTCTTTGGTTAAGAGCTTATTTCAAGACATAAATTTTGATAATTTCAGAGAAATGTTTGAAGACAGCGAAACTATGAAAGAATTGTTAATTCGGACTCCTTTATATTTAATCCGGGAAGAGAATCTTGCTTTTCTCGGATCCTTAGAAATTGTAAAAAATGATTAAAAAAAATGAAAAGAATAAGTTTTAGATATATTGATATAATAAAGATTCTTTCAAGTATAATTTGTAATCTTCCATCACTAATAATGATCAAACTTAGATTGTTTTTTAAAAGTGGTACATCCGTAAGAGTTATTGCCAAAGAAAATGATGAATACCGAGACCTTAATGGAAATGGTCATGTAGATCTTTATGAAGACCATAACGTTTCTTCAAGTGAGAGGGTGGAAGATTTATTGTCAAAGATGACTCTAGAAGAAAAAGCAGGTCAAATGTTCCACCCTCCTATCTCATTGCAAGGCGGCCTGATTTCTAAAATAATGAATCTAGCAAGTGGAAGGGCTGATTCAACAGAATCACTAATTTTGGAAAAACATATCTCGCACTTTAATTTGTATGGTTCGCCTAACCCTCTAGAGCTAGCAGAAAAGTTAAATTTTCTTCAAAGAGTTTCTGAAAAAACAAGACTTGGTATTCCATTAACAATAAGCTCTGATCCTATTCATGAGGTTCCCAGAGGCGGTGGCATTGCAGCTTTTTCTCTAAAAGGTTTTTCGAAATGGCCTTCGCAACTGGGTTTTGCCTCAATTCGCGATCCAAAAATAATCAAAGAATTTTCTGAAATAGCTTCCAAAGAATACCTGGCAGTTGGAATAAGGACAGCATTACACCCTATGTCGGATTTAGCCACTGATCCAAGATGGGCAAGAAATTTTGGAACTTTTGGTTCAAATGCGGATTTATCATCTGATCTTACAAAGGCTTATATGGAAGGATTTCAGGGCAATATTATTAATAATGAGAGTGTGTTGACTATGGTAAAGCATTTTCCCGGTGGAGGACCCCAAGAAGATGGATTGGATCCTCATTTGTATTCAGGAAGAAATCAAGTCTATCCAGGAGATAATTTTGATTATCATCTTAAACCCTTTAAGACCGCTATTGATAATGGTTTAAAGGTAATTATGCCTTATTACGGGATTCCTGTAGATCAAACCAGCGAAAATGTCGCTATGGCGTATAACAAGGATATCTTGACAAACTTATTAAGGGAGAAGATGGGATTCGAAGGAATAATTTGTACGGATTGGGGCGTCATCTCCGGACGTCATTGGGGGGTAGATGAATTATCTATAAAAGAAAGATATAAGAAATCTATTCTGGCTGGTGTAGATCAATATGGGGGTGAAAGCTCACCTGAATATATTATAAATCTCGTTAGAGAAGGCGTAATATCAGAGGAGAGGATAGATTGTTCCGTTAAGAAAATACTAATAAACAAATTTGAATTAGGTTTGTTTGATAATCCATTCGTTGATGAAAGCAATGCTGATACTGTTGTAGGTACTGAATCTCACGTAGTTAAAGGGTTAGAGGCTCAGAGAAAATCAATCGTGCTACTCAACAACCGAATAACAGAGGAAAAAGCAATGCTACCTATTAAGAAAATGAATAGAATTTTTTCTGATGGTTTTAATGTAGAGATTCTTGAAAGGTATTGTGAAATTGTTCAAAAACCTGAAGACGCGGATTATATTCTTCTTCAATTAGGAACAGTTTTTAATGGTAATCAACCTTCCGGAATAGATCGTCCGATTGATAATTTTTTGAGTTCTATGTTTCCTAATTCTGATTTAAATTTTAACGAGGAAATCTTATCAAAGGTAAGAAAATATGCATCCATAGGAAATTTAATAACGGTTGTAGATTTGAACAGACCTGCAATATTGGAGGAAATTAATTCTCTAAGTCAGGGTTTAATTGGAGTATTTGGAGTTCTTGATGAAACGGTTCTGGATGTTGTCTTCGGAGATTTTAATCCTTCAGGAAAACTTCCCTTCGACATCCCATCTTCGATGAAAGAAGTTGAAGAACAAAAATCCGATGTACCTGATGATACTTTAAATCCAACATTTAAATACGGTCATGGATTAAGTTATTCTGAAAATAAAATTACTGATGATTAATTTTACATATATGTAGGGTCTTCAAAATAAAGCTCTTCCTCACTAAGTATTTTAATATTGTATTCATCTCTTAAATCTTTAATTGTTCGAGAAAAATATTCTTGAGGAATGTACCAGGGCCATTTTTTTGTCATAAGTTTAGCTCTTTTCCAAGCTATGACTTTTTTCTTTCTTGTTCTAAAACCTATAGCAAGGATTCTAGAGACACCGTAGTTTTTGTATAGTTTTTTATATAATTGAGTTAATTCGCCACCAGAAAAAGCATATTTAAATGTTTTTTTCCAAGGAATCCCTGTTGTACCTTTAAGCGCAAAAGTATCTAACACGCTTTCTTCTTCAAGAGAAAGAGCCATTCCAAAAATAATATGCTGACAATCATGTCCAAGAAGGAATTGTCGATATTCTTCATCGAGCCCATTGTTTTCATCTCCAGTAAGTTTAGCGTCTGGACCGATGCGATCCAAATACTCTTCTAAACCTTCTTGAAGAGTAAGATCGCAATCCTGTTCTTGATATCTTAAGCGCTTCATAATGTTAATATAACTTTATGTAAGGGTCCTTGCAAATAAAGATGGAATGGCTCCCCGGGCCGGACTCGAACCAGCGACCGAACGGTTAACAGCCGTTTGCTCTACCAACTGAGCTACCGGGGAACAGCTGACATTTTTTTATCAGAAGATTTGTTAATTGACCATTCATTATTCATATAAAACTTCCAATAGGATAATATTTTAGATATATATAGTTTTACCAAATATAAGGAAATTTGATATATTATTCCAATGACTAAAGCATTTGAAATTTTAATACGTTTTGGACCATTATTTTTTGGTGTGTTGTTTTTAGCGCCAGTTCTTTCAGAAATCTTAAATAAATTGAGTTTTTCTATTCCTTATTTATCGAATCTTACCTTTTCTTTAATTATAGGTTTCTTATGGGGAACTTACGCCTGCTTTAGAAAGAGTTGGGTATGAGCACGGTATCTGGAGCAGAAAAACTTTTAATGAATAGAGAGAGAGAAATAGCTAATAAGTATCTTTTTAATGAAACATGGATCTATGTATTTTGGGGATTAACCAATTTCTTTGTTTGGCTATCACTTTGGCCTTTAGCAATAATGAATATTTTACCCTTGTGGCTTATATTGCTTATAGCTTGTATTAATGGCTGTTTAGCATACTTGCCATCTCACGAAGCACAACATGGTAATATAATAAGAAGAAGTTCTCCTTATTTTTGGGTAAATGAATTAGTTGGTTATGTTTCCGTTATTCCTTTGCTTACAGGGTACAAATTTCTAAGAGAAACCCATATGCTTCACCATAAATATACCAATAATTCCGATAAAGACCCTGACATTGGAACCAAATCAAAGAATTTTTTTCATGCTTTATGGGTCTGTGGCGTGATGCAAAGACAACCAAATGCAGGTTATAATCTTCAAACAGATTTTTACCAGAGGAACATTAGCAAAAGAGCGATTAATGAACATCTTTTCTTCTATTGGTTTCATTGGATCGTGATGATCTCCCTTGCGTGGACAGGTTACGGTTTGGTGGCTTTATCTGTTTGGTGGATTCCTCGTATAGTAGGAACAACTTACCTGCAAATCACTTTAAGCTGGCTGCCGCATAGACCTATGGAAGAACAAGGTCGATATAAAGATACTCGAGGTTGGAAGGCTATGACAGGGACCATTCTTACGCAAGGAATGGAATATCACATCATTCATCATCTTTACCCTGGAATACCCTTACATAGAACCCCTGATGCATTTCGGGATATGCGACCGATACTTGTCGAGAAAGAATGCGTTCTTGATGGAGGAATATAGTAATTAAATTAGTTATCATAAGGGGAATCTAAGTGAACATTTCAAACTTACCAACTACAAAAAAATTAATACTCAAAAAAAGACCAGGCAAAGACTTTGATGAAGAAAATTTTAAAGTCGTAGAGGATCTTGCAAAAGCTCCAGAAAAAGACGAGCTACTGATAAAAGTTGATACCTTAGCTATTGATGCTTGGATTAGAACAAC
>PCCF01000061.1 GCA_002731945.1 Rhodobiaceae bacterium
CTAACCAATCAGGAAAATGGTTTAATGCCGTACAATATGGGGTAAAGAAAGAGGATTGTTTAATAGATTTCGAAGAAGTAGAAGAATTAGCCAACAAGCATAAACCAAATTTAATAATTGCAGGAGGCTCTGCATATCCAAGACAAATAGATTTTAAAAAATTTAAGGATATTGCGATTTCCGTTGGTGCTTACCTCTTAGTAGATATGGCACATTTTGCTGGATTAGTTGCTTCAGGTCTTTATCCATCTCCATTTCCTCACGCTGATGTTGTAACAACTACAACCCATAAAACCTTACGAGGGCCAAGAGGCGGCATGATACTCACCAATAACGAAGAGATATCAATAAAAGTTAATTCTGCTATCTTTCCGGGTATTCAAGGAGGCCCACTCATGCATATAATCCTTGCTAAAGCAGTTGCATTTGGCGAGGCATTGAAACCAGATTTCAAAATCTATTCGAAGAATGTTATTGAAAATGCAAAAATACTTTCCAATACTCTCTTTGAGGATGGATTTGATATTGTTTCTGGTGGAACAGATAGTCATCTTATTTTACTAGACCTGAGGCCAAAAGGTTTAAAGGGAAGCGAAGCAGAGAGTGTTTTAGGTAAGTCAAATATTACTTGCAATAAGAATGCTGTACCTTTTGATCCCGAAAAACCAACTGTAACTTCTGGAATTAGGTTAGGTACTCCCGCATGCACTACTCGAGGTTTTGGCCCACTAGAATTTAAAAAAACTGGTGAACTTATTTGTGAAGTTCTAAATACTTTGTGTAGCGATAAAAATGGTTCTGGTAAAGAAATTGAAGAAAAGGTTAAGAAAGAAGTTATTCTTCTTTGTAATCAATTCCCAATATATGAGGATTTATAATGCGTTGTCCTTTTTGTGGTAATTCAGACACTCAAGTAAGAGACTCTCGACCAACGGAGGAGGAGGCTGCGATCAGAAGAAGGAGACAATGTTTAGCATGTGGAGGTAGATTCACAACATTTGAAAGAATTCAAATGAGGGATTTAACTGTGGTCAAGAGGTCTGGTCGAAGAGCTCCTTTTGATCGAGATAAGCTTATGAGATCAGTTCAAATTGCTATAAGAAAAAGAGATATTGATCCTGAGAAGATTGAAAAGATGGTTACAGGAATCATAAGACAACTAGAAAGTACAGGTGAGTCAGACATTCCTTCAAATTTAATTGGAAGTTTAATTATGGCTGCGTTGCGCGAACTAGACATGGTGGCATATGTAAGGTTTGCTTCAGTTTATAAAAATTTTCGAGCAGTAGGTGATTTTGAAGATTTTGTAGGTGATCTTGATAATCCTCCAAATTTAAATGACTAGCATTGATTATTAAATAAATCATTTGTAAATAGAATAGTATGAAAATCACTTCTAATAATGAAGATAAAAGGTATATGAGATACGCATTAAACCTAGCCAAAAGAAACCTAGGTAATACAGGAAAGAATCCTTCCGTTGGTTGTGTGATAGTATCTAAAGAAAAAAAAATAATAAGCGCTGCATCAACAGGTTTAAATGGCTCTCCGCATGCAGAGAAAATAGCGATCGAAAAAAGTTGTGCGGATATTGAGGGCGCAACTGTATATGTAACTTTGGAACCATGTAATCATTCAGGAGAAAATCCTCCTTGTGCTGAATTATTAGTGAAAGAAAAAATTTCAAGAGTGGTAATTTCTCAAAAAGATGATAACCCACTTGTGGACGGAAAAGGTATTAAATACCTAAAAGACTCTGATGTAATAGTCGATACTGGTGTATTAGAAGAGGAGGCGAATTTAATTAATGGCGGATTTCTTAATAGAGTTAAAAATGGAAAACCTAACATTAATATTAAGATAGCAAGCTCTGCTGACGGTAAAACCGCATTGCGTGATGGAAAATCAAAGTGGATTACCAACGATTTATCAAGAAATTATGGACATCGCTTAAGATCAACTCATGACGCAATATTAGTAGGAATTAATACTGTCTTATCTGATAATCCGATGCTTAATTGTAGACTCGAAGGCCTTCAAAATAGATCGCCTTGCAGAATTATTCTGGATACAACTCTTAGAATTCCAGAAGATTCTAAAATTATAAAAACAGCCAAAGAGTTCAATACAATTATTTTTACAAATCTTAATGCTAGCAGGAAAAAAATTAAAAAATTAGAACGCCTAAATGTAAAGGTCTTGAGGGTTTCGCAATTAGAGGATTCTTATTTAAATATTGATGAAATCTTACTCGAAATCGGTAAGGCAGGTTTTAATAACCTCTTAATTGAAGGCGGTCATACGATAATAACTTCTTTTTTATCTTCAGAAAAAGTAAAATTAATATACTGGTTCTCTTCTGATAAGATAATTGGTGGAGATGGTCTTTCTAGTATCGGAAACTTAAATCTTCAAAATATTAAGGAAGGACCAAATCTAAAATTAATTGAAATAATAAATCTCAATAATAATTATCTTAAAACATACGAGGTATTAAAATAATGTTTTCTGGGATTATCACTGATATAGGCAGAATAGTGCAAAGAGATGACTTGAAAAAAACTAGTATTGTTGTGTCGTGCTCTTATAAATCAGATGATATTTTAATAGGAGGATCAATTTCTTGTTCAGGCGTATGCTTAACTATAACTGAAAAAGGCATTGATAGAGGAAAGACTTATTTTTCTGCAGATATTTCTAGAGAAACAAATGAAAGGACAACCTCAAAGGATTGGAATATAGGAACATTACTAAATCTTGAACCAAGTCTTAAAATTGGAGATGAAATAGGAGGACATTTTGTGTATGGTCATATTGACTGTACTTCTACAATTTTATCAATAGAAAGAGGTAAAAATAGCAATATTTTTTCAATTAGTTATCCTAAAGATTATTTAGGGTTGATTGTTAGAAAGGGATCTATTTGTCTTGATGGAATTTCATTAACTATAAATAAGGTTAAGGATGAATATTTCACAGTTAATATCATACCTCAGACAGAAAGATCAACAACCTGGTCTGAAATTAAAGCCAATGAAAATATTAATTTAGAATTAGATATGTTATCTCGTTATGTCTTTAGTTATTTAGAAAGAGCAGGAAAATGAAAAAATATCTATCATCAATCGAAGACATCATTGAAGAAGCCCGAAAAGGGAATATGTTTATTCTAGTAGATGCTGAAGATAGAGAAAATGAAGGCGATCTAGTTATACCCGCCGATGACATTACTCCTGATGTCGTTAACTTTATGTCGAAATATGGGCGAGGTTTGATTTGTCTTTCACTAACAGAAAAAAGAGTAGATCACTTAGGATTATCTCTTATGTCGCCCAAAAATAAATCTAGACATAATACTGCTTTTACAATCTCTATTGAATCTCGCGAAGGTGTAACCACAGGAATTTCGGCGAAAGATAGAGCAACAACAATCGCTACAGCTATTTCATCCCAAAGTGGGGCCGAAGATATTGTTTCTCCAGGTCACATTTTTCCACTTAAATCAAAAGATGGAGGGGTGTTGGTTAGGGCAGGGCACACAGAAGCGGCAGTAGATATTTCTCGATTATCAGGAAAAACTCCGGCTGGAGTAGTATGTGAAATATTGAATGATGATGGAAGTATGGCTAGGCTTCCTGAGTTAGTTGAATTTGCCAAAAAACATAAACTAAAAATAGGAACAATAGCTGATCTCATTAATTACCGAAGAACTAATGATCATATAATTACAAAAGTAATGAACAAAAAAATCAATATTCCCTCTTATGGTGAATGGAATTGCACAGTTTACAATAATAATCTAGATCGTTCAGAGCATCTTGCGTTTGTAAAAGGCAACATTAAAAAGAATAAAATTACGCCTGTGAGAGTGCATGTTATTAATATATTTGAAGACCTAATAGGTGTAAGCAAGAAACGCTCTAGCTTAGTTGATAGAGCATTTAAGCTGATAAGCGACATTGGTTATGGGGTAATTGTTTTTATTCGTGATACTAATGCGAACGTTATTTCAAATAATCTTTCAAAATTACAATTAAATAACCATGGAAAAAATCTTGAAATCAGAGAGTATGGGTTAGGCGCACAAATTTTATTAGATTTAGGTGTTAGAAATATTAGATTGATTTCTGATTCTAAAAGCACCCTTTTAAATATTGATGGATACAATCTTAGGATAGTTGAAAGACAGTCATTAAAAAGATAAAAATAATATGTTAAAGAAAAGAATTATTATTATAGCTGCACATTATTACAAAGAAATTACGGATATGCTTGTAGATGGTGCAAAGAATTATTGTCATGAAAATGATATTGACTATTTGATTTATAGTGTGCCTGGAGCGTTGGAAATACCAACAGCAATAAAAATATTAAACAATAGAATTAAAGGAGAAACTTCAATTATATCAGGGTTTGTGGCAATTGGTTGTGTAATCAGAGGAGAAACAAGCCACTATGACATTGTTTCCAATGAGTCAGCAAGAGGTCTTACCGATTTATCTTTAGAACATGATATTATTATTGGGAATGGAATACTTACAGTAGAAAATAAAAATCAAGCTTTAGAGAGATCAACTGACAAGATAAACAAAGGATATGAAGCTGCACATGCATGCAGAGTTTTGATAGATTTAAATAATTAAGAGTTCTTAGATGTCTTCAAAAAACAATTTGAAAAAGTCTTCTTCAAGATTAGTAAGTGTACAAATATTGTATGAAATGGAGATTAATGGAAAGAGTTTTGAATTAATATCAAAACGTTTTTCTAAAGAATATTTTTCTGAAATAATGAGCAGTAAAAATAATGCGATGCCCGACAAGGAATATATTAAACATATAGTTAAAGGTGTATCTTTATATCAAAAAAAGATAGACATAGTTATAAATGAAAATTTAGAAAAATGGTCATTGCCAAGAATAGATTCTTTAGCTAGAGCAATTCTAAGGTCTGCGGTTTATGAGCTTTTAAGCCTTAATGATGTGCCCGACAAAGTAGTTTTTAATGAATATATAGAGATTTCAAAGTTATTTTTTAGTGCAGACGAACCCTCTTTTATTAATGGTATTTTAGACACTATAGCTAACAAGGATTATAGGCTTTAGACAGAAATGAAATCAGAATTTGAAATAGTAAAAAAATATATAAAACCCCTTGTCGACGATAATGATAAATATTCAATCGGTTTGTCAGATGATGTGGGTATTGTAGATAACTTAATTTTCTCTACTGATACGATTGTAGAGGGGATTCATTTCTTTTCTAATAACAAACCAGAAGATATCGCTAAAAAACTTGTCCGAGTAAATGTTTCCGATTTAATAGCTAAAGGGGTAAGACCTGGTTTTTGTTTACTAAATTTTTCTGCGGGAAGTATCATTAATGAGAGATGGATAAAAAATTTTATGTATTCCTTAAATGAAGATTTTAAGAAATATAAGATAAATTTAGTCGGGGGTGATACTGTTCAAACCAAAGGCAAAACAGTCTTAAGTTTATGTATATTTGGAAAAAATCCTAAATCAAATATAAAATTAAGATCCTCCGCAGTACCGGGTGATAATATATATGTTTCAGGTACGATTGGTGATTCCGCTTTAGGTTTAATGGTTTTAAATAATAAATTACAAGTTAATAAGAATTTTAAAGAATTTTTAATTGATAGATATCTGATCCCAAAGCCCAGGATAGAATTAGTCAATATTATTAATAAGAAGGCAAACGCTTCAATAGATATATCTGACGGTTTGATTCAAGATTTACAAAATCTCTGCTTATCATCGGGTGTAGGTGCAAAGATTAATTTTACCGATATTCCTTTATCTGCTGCTGCTAGATCTGTTGTAAATAAAAATAGCAAAATGATTGAAGTAATTTTAAATGGGGGTGATGATTATGAAATATTATTTACCGGTCCCAAAGGAATAGAAGCTAAAAATAATATAAGAATGATAGGTAAAATAACGAAGGGAAGTAAAATATCTATTCTTGATCTTAAATTAAAAAATAGAACTATTAAGAATGGTTTTAATCATATTTTTAAATAAAGCTTTATCTTGATATTATTAAAAGCATTTGGCATGTTCCCCTAATATTGAATTGGAGAGTCTAATGGGAATAATACATCTTATAATTGGTTCGGGTATAATTGCCATTTTATATGGAATCTTTACGTCAATTTCTGTGATATCTGCTGATGCTGGAAGTGAAAAAATGCAAGAAATCGCAAAAGCTATTCAAGAAGGGGCAAGCGCCTATTTAGCAAGGCAATATTCAACAATAGCATTAGTAGGAATAGTAATTTTTATTATCTCATATTTTCTACTCGGTTTACAAGTTGCGGTTGGATTTTTTATTGGCGCAGTCATGTCTGGTACAGCAGGTTATATAGGAATGTTGGTTTCAGTTAGAGCTAATGTAAGAACTACTCAAGCTTCCATCAAGAGTCTTGCGGGAGGCCTAAACATAGCTTTCAAATCAGGGGCTGTCACAGGCATGTTAGTTGCGGGTTTGGCTCTCTTAGCGGTATCAGTTTATTATTATGTATTAAAAAATATATGGATACCCGCCGATGACAGAATATTGGTAGAAGCATTGATTGGCTTAGGATTTGGGGCTTCTTTAATATCAATTTTTGCAAGATTAGGAGGTGGTATTTTTACCAAGGGAGCTGATGTTGGTGGCGATCTTGTTGGTAAGCTTGAAGCCGGCATTCCAGAAGACGACCCTAGGAATCCAGCCACTATAGCTGACAATGTCGGAGATAATGTTGGAGATTGTGCTGGAATGGCTGCTGATTTATTTGAAACTTATGCAGTCACTGTCGTTGCAACAATGGTTTTGTCTTCGATATTTTTTCCTGGAATGGAAAATATTATGATTTATCCAATGGCTATATGTAGTGCGTGCATCCTAACATCAATTGCTGGCACTTATTTTGTTAGATTAGGGAAGAATGGCTCTATAATGGGAGCACTTTACAAGGGGTTTATTGCCTCTGCTATATTATCATTGATAGCTCTTTATTTTGTTACAGATCATATAATTGGACTGGAAGTAATTTATCAACAAGGAGAAAAAACTTTTACAGGTTTAACCATGTATGTTTGCGGAATAATTGGACTACTAATCACTGGTTTAATCATATGGATTACTGAATATTATACTGGAACTAACTATCGACCTGTGAAATCTATTGCAAAAGCTTCTCTTACTGGTCATGGTACTAATGTTATTCAAGGGTTAGCAGTTTCTATGGAGGCTACCGCTCTTCCAGCGTTAGTTATTGTATTGGGAATTCTTTCAACTTTTTCTCTCGCTGGCTTATTTGGTATTGCTGTGGCGGTGACTACTATGTTGGCATTAGCAGGAATGGTAGTAGCATTAGATGCTTTTGGTCCAGTTACAGATAATGCTGGTGGAATAGCTGAAATGGCTGAATTACCTGAAGAAGTAAGAAATACTACAGATGCTCTTGATGCAGTTGGCAATACTACTAAAGCAGTAACAAAGGGATATGCTATTGGCTCTGCGGGTTTGGGAGCTTTAGTCTTATTTGGCGCTTACACTGAAGATTTAAAATACTTTGCTTCTATAGCAGATACACAAAGTTATTTTTATGGAATTACTCCTGATTATTCACTATCAAATCCTTATGTAGTTGTAGGCCTTTTTATTGGCGGACTCCTTCCTTACTTATTTGGATCAATGGGTATGACTGCTGTGGGAAGAGCGGGAGGTGCTATAGTGGAGGAAGTAAGAAGACAATTTAAAGAAAAACCTGGAATAATGACTAGAGAAGAAAAACCTGATTATACCAGGGCAGTAGATTTGTTGACAAAATCAGCCATAAAAGAAATGATTATTCCATCTTTACTTCCCTTACTATCACCAGTGATAATGTTTTTTGCTATTAATCTTATTGCTACAAAGAGTGATGCTTTCTCTGCTCTTGGAGCAATGTTATTGGGCGTAATAATTACAGGATTATTTGTAGCAATCTCAATGACGGCTGGTGGTGGAGCTTGGGATAATGCAAAGAAATATATAGAAGATGGAAACTATGGAGGTAAAGGATCTGAGGCCCATAAGGCAGCAGTAACTGGTGATACTGTTGGCGATCCGTACAAAGATACCGCAGGACCTGCTATTAATCCTATGATTAAGATTACAAATATAGTGGCTCTTTTGTTGTTGGCAATATTATCGCATTAATTTTGTAAATCTAAGATTATCTAATATAAATAGTCATCAGTTACTGTTAATTATAGCCAGGTGGTTATTTTGAAAAGAAAAGCTATATATTCGTCAGATTGCGACAATAGTCGTGGGCGACTTTTTATTGAAGGCGAAAGTAAATATAGAACTTCATTTCAAAGAGATAAAGATAGAGTCATTCATTCTGAGCATTTTCGACTTTTAAAACACAAAACACAGGTTTTTATTGCTCATACAGAAGATTACTATAGGACTCGTTTGACTCATTCTTTAGAAGTTAGTCAAATAGCTAGAACCATCTCTAGAAAATTGAACTTAGATGAAGACCTTTCGGAAGTTCTTGCACTTGCTCATGATATTGGCCACCCGCCATTCGCACATTCTGGTGAAGAAGTTTTAAACGAATGCATGCATAATTATGGTGGATTTGATCATAACTCTCAAACTTTAAAAATTCTTACTAAGTTGGAAAAAAAATATCCGTCTTTTGATGGCCTTAACTTAACCTGGGAAACCCTTGAGGGAGTCTTAAAACATAATGGCCCTCTAATAACTGACAACAAAAAAGAAGAGGATATACCTAAAATAATATCTGATTATATAAAAATACATGATTTAGAAATTCATACCTTTCCAAGTTTAGAGGCCCAAATTGCCTCTCTATCAGATGACATAGCTTATAATAATCATGATATTGACGATGGATTTAGGGCAAAATTTTTCAATTTAAAGGATTTGAGTGATATCCCTATTATTGACAAGATGCAAAAAAATATAACAAAAGAATTCGTCGGTATTAATGAAAGTATGTGTGTTCAAGAACTTGTTAGACGATTAATTGGTTATATGGTGGATGATCTTATCAATGAGACAAATAATAACCTTAAAAAACTTAATCCTATGAGTGTTGAGGATATAAGAAATCATAATGAGAGGACTGCAAGTTTTTCAGTCAAACTCGTTGAGCAAGACAAAATATTAAGAAAATTCCTACGCGATAAGATGTACAGTCATCCGTCATTGGAAAAAGATCGAATTAAATCAAGAAAGATTATTAGAGAGCTTTTTAGTGGTCTTATGGAAAATATACTTCTGCTTCCTAATAATGTTCAAGAAATATGCGATAAAAAGGATAAGACTAAAATCGCATATGTTATATGTGACTATATTGCATCGATGACTGATCGATCTATTATTGAGAATCATGCAAAAATTACTGGAACAAATGAATTTACTGATAAGGAGCACTTTGTTTGAATATTTTAAGAAAATATCATGATATTCTAGTAAATAACCTTAAAGAGATTTATGGAGAGAGTTTAAACCCAAATATATCTTTAGAATTTCCTAAAGATCCTTCTATGGGTGATATTTCAACGAATGCCGTTATGATCTTGACTAAAGAACTTTCTTTGGAAAAAGATAAAATTATAAAAGATGTTTCTGATATTTTTTATAAAACAGGAGATTTTAAAACAATTAATGTTGTGGGCTCTGGTTTTATTAATTTGATTTTCAAAGATAATATCCTTCAGGATTTAATTTTAAAGATATTAAACAAAAAAGAAATATTTGGTCATTCCGATTTAGGAAAAGGAAAAAAGATTAATATTGAATATGTTTCAGCTAACCCTACTGGACCACTTCATGTTGGACATACTAGGGGTGCTGTTTTTGGTGATGTTTTGTCTAATATTATGGAATTTGTAGGTTTTAAAGTGTGTAGAGAATATTATATTAACGATTCAGGAGAACAAGTTAATAAATTAGCGCATTCGACCTATATTCGGTATTTACAAGCACTAGGAGAAGAGACTAAAGAAATTGAAGATGGATTTTATCCTGGAGAATACCTGATAGAACTGGGCAAGACTCTTAAGGATCAGCACAACGATAAATTTGTTAATTCTCCGGAGGAGGAATGGATAGATATTTTCCGAGAATCATCGATAGAACATATTATGAATTTAATAAAAGAAGATTTGAATTCATTGGGAGTACATCATGATGTCTTTACTTCAGAAAAATATTTACTTGATAGCAACATAGTTAGTAGCGTTTATGAAGAGTTAGATAGAAAAGAGTTATTATATGAGGGAATTAGCACTTCACCCAAGGGCAATAATAATGAGGAATGGACTGAAAGAAAGCACATTCTATTTAAATCTAAGAAATTTGGTGATGATGAGGATAGAGTTGTTAAGAAACACGATGGATCTTGGACTTATTTTATGCCCGACATTGCATATCATAAAAATAAATTTGATAGAGGTTTTTCTCAAATGATAAACATTCTTGGCGCTGATCATTCAGGTTACATTTCTAGAATGAAATCAGCCATAAAGGCTATTACACAAGATAAAGCAATTTTTGATATCAAAACATGTCAATTGGTAAAATTAACACGAGGCGGGCAACCTGTTAAAATGTCTAAGAGATCAGGTAATTTTATTACCTTAAAAGAAATCATAGAAGAAGTAGGAAGTGATGCAATTCGTTTCATGATGGTATCCAGGAAGGGTGAAGCTAAATTAGATTTTGATTTTGAATTATTTAAGAAAGAGAATAACGATAACCCTGTATTTTATGTTCAGTATGCACACGCAAGAATTTGTTCGTTATTAAAGAATGCAAGCAATAGTTTAAAAATTGATATTGATGATAATCTTTTAGCTAATTCGAATTTAAGCCTCCTAAATAATAAAATTGAATTAGATATAATTAAACTAATTGCTAGTTATCCAAAGATTGTAGAACAGGCTGCTTCACATAAAGAACCCCATAGGGTTCCTTTTTATTTAAGAGATTTATCATCGGCTTTTCATCAATATTGGAATCTTAAAATTAATGACGAACGAGTTAAGATAGTCGATGAGAATGATATTGAATCTACTCTTTCTAGATTAACTTTATTGAGGGTAGTTGCAATTACGATATCTTCAGCCTTATCAATATTAGGAATAAAAGCTCTAAACGAGCTAAGATAAGAAAATGAATAATAGGTTTTTTATATTTGGCATAGTTATAGTTACAATATCTGTATTTATTTATCTTTTTCCAAGTAATTTTCTTTTTCAAAATAACAATAAATTATTAGTCATAAAGGGAGATGATATTCTAAAAGAATCACCTATTAATCCCCCAGAAATGAAGGAACCCAAAGATGCATCATGTGTATTTTCTCTATGGCAAAATAACTCAAGAGATTGTACGAATTATGAAGAATTACTTGCGAACAAGGTTAATAAGAAAAATTTTTACACCATTGCTTATGGAAATTTTTTAAATGAAAATAACGCAGAGCTTCACGTTAAAAAATTAAAAAGTGTTGAAGCGATTAGGAGTATAAATTTAGCTATAGAAAAAATAGAAAATACAAGAACTATAAAAGTTAAAAGAGGAGATAGTTTATATAAATTAGCTAAACATTATTCTGTATCTGTCAAAGATATTATTTCAAGGAATCGAATAAAAGACCCACAAAAGATTAGAATAAATCAAAAATTATTAATTCCACTTGAGGATAAATACCGAATCATCTCGATAAATGTTGAAGGATACAATAAAGCGAGAAAGATTTGCGATGATCTTACTAAGAGAGAATTCATTTGTGGAATCAGTTCTCAAAAGAAATAAAATATATATAGCTTTAATATAGTATATTAAATAATTGATTATTAAAGGAAAAATATTTTAATATAAAATTTAATTACAAATTTTTAGATTAATTTATGATTATTTCAATTAATTGATGTGAAAAATCTCATTTAACGCTATATGTAGTAGCATGAGAGATACATTTAGTAGTGATTCATATTATGAAGAAAAGAATCTTTTATTAAATATAAACGGATTTGAAGGCCCGCTTGATTTGCTTTTAACTTTAGCTAAAGAGCAGAAAGTTGATTTGTTGGAAATATCTATTCTTGAACTATCAGATCAATATATTTCATTCATTAATCAATTGGATTCTGCGGATATAGAATTGGCTGCAGATTATTTAGTTATGGCTTCTTGGCTTGCTTACCTTAAGTCAAAGCTTTTATTACCCCTAGAAGAAGACGACGAACCAGGAGCTGAAGAATTGGCTGCAATCTTGTCATTTAGATTAAGACGACTTGAAGCCATGAGGAATGCCGGAGTTAATTTAATGAATAGAGATCGTATTGGCATCCAACTATACAGAAGAGGTATGCCTGAAGAAGAGATAGTCATAAAGATATACTCACAACGAGACACAATGTTTGATATTTTGAAATCATATTGTGACGTTCGAAATAGGAATTTCGATAGTAAAATGTCTTTTCTGGTACTACCAATTTATTCGATTGAAGATGCAAGACATCGCCTAGAAAAGCTTATTGGACATACCATCGAGTGGACAAACTTTCTTGACTTCTTGCCTACGAATAATGATTCCTCAGAAGAGTCCAAAATTTATAGACGAAGCTCGGTGGCTTCAATTTTTGCAGCAGCAC
>PCCF01000062.1 GCA_002731945.1 Rhodobiaceae bacterium
AAAACCAAAAATAATAATTAAAAAACATGCTAATAAACCAAATTTTGGGTAAGCATCAGGATTAAGAAATGCTCGGGGACCAGAAAAATCGTAAGTCTCAACAAGAAAATATTTCAACATTATATATGACATAATTCCTACCCCTAAATTGCCATATAAAACACCATAACCACTCAGAATATTTCTTCTTTCATAATCAGGAATAAGTTCTGGTCCAAGGGCTGCTCTTGGTGTTTCATAAAAAGTAAAAATTGTTCTGGTAAGAACAGCAATAACAAGCAATCTAATGAAAAGATATACTTGTGTATTCTCGGCTGGAATTGAATAAAGAAAATAAGCGCACAGACCTAGAGGTATTATGGCAGCATAAACAAAAGGATGTCTTCTCCCCCATTTTGAACGAAAACGGTCCGACCAAGCTCCAACCAAGGGATCGGAAATGGCATCAAACACTAAAGCAATAGCAAGAGCATAGGAGGCGTAAAGTGGCTCAAGACCTAAAACCTGATTAAAGTAAACAAGCAACCATGATCCGAACAAAACGTTTTTAACGCCTACTGCTCCCGAGCCTAGCGTATAAAAATTCAACGTTCTATCAGATACTCTTAAATTCATTTGATACCATTAATTTTCAGTAAGATTAATCGATTATATATTATAAATTCTCTCTCTTATTCAATAGGAATGGGCTGTTTATTGTTCATCCTTTGCTCCTTAAGTTGAACCTGAATTTTTGAGTGCATCTCTTCAGTAATAGGGTATTTCCATATTATGGCTACAGCCAATAAGAAAAATATAGAAGGTAAGGTAGAAAATAAGAACTTAAGTCCAAATAACTGACTTGAATTGTTGTAAGCATCTGGTCCTGTATTAAAGCTAATCCAAGCTAATGCAGTCAATGCAATCCATGTTCCAACAGAGCCAGTCATTTTCGAAGTGAATGACCATGAAGAGAAGAATAAACCAGATCTATTCTCTCCACTTTTTAATGTATCAAGGTCAATAACGTCTGCTTTCATAGAATTTGGTAACGCAGCAAAACCACCTGCCGAAAATCCTGTTACGATAGTAATCGGTAACATCCACCAGAAATCTCCTTCTCCTAAAAAAAGATAGAAAGGATGGGCTAAAGCTATCATTGTGAAACTACCAATGTAAGCTTTGTGTTTCCCTATTTTTTTTGATAACCAAACCCAAAAAGGTACAGCTGCAAAGTTAGTAAGATAGAAGAAAGTAAGCATATAAATAGCCATAGCTTCTGCTTTAAGAACATAGGTAATAAAGAACAGATATAGTGGTGTTGTTATGGAAATAGCAATTCCTCCAACCATGAAAGCCAGAATTAATCTTTTAAAAGGAGCATTCTCTAACATTAGTTTAAAACCTTTTATAGGCGAAATAGTAGATTGAACATGTTCTTTAGATTCTGGAACATTCGCTACGGTTAAGAAAACACAAATAGGCATAATGATTACCATAGCAATTCCAACAATATAGAGAACATTTGCGCTTCCTCCAAAACCAAAAAATAGTAGGGCTACTGCAGGTATTAATTGAGCGCTTAAGCTACCTACTACTCCCAACATGGATCGCCAGCCTGTTATTCGCGATCTTTCATTATAATCAGAGGATAATTCAGCACCCCAAGCATAATAAGGGATTATTAACATTGTTGTAGCTATTGAAAGAAGCATCATCCACATAAAGAGATGGGCAGCTCCAGATCCTTCTGGTGGTAGAAAGAGCATATAAATGCTTATCATCATTAAAGGAGTCGCGAGTGCTATCCATGGTCTTCTTCTACCCCATCTCGTGTTTGTTCGATCATTTATATAACCAAATATTGGATCAGTGATGACATCAAAGATACGTACAAGTAAGATGATATTAGCTGCAAGTATTAAAGGAACACCCATCTCGCCGGTATAGAATTTAGGAATGAAAACTAAAATTGGGAACAGAGCAATATTAATAGGCACTTCTGTTAAACCGTAATAGAATAGGGTTGATCTTTTAAGTTTCAATTTTGGTACCCTCCAAAATATAGACTACATTTTATTTTCTAAATTGGTAGATCAAATACAGATACTATTTAATGGAGTTGGAATTTTGAATCTGGATAATAAAGAAAAACACAATAAATGGCTAAATCAAGTTGTGGAACCGATTCTCGAACCTAATTTACCCATAATAGATCCCCATCATCATCTTTGGCCAGCACCATGGGGGAGAAATAAAATTCCTGTAGAATCTCATTATCTTTTAGAAGATCTTTGGAATGATACTCAAAGTGGCCACAATATTGTCAAAACAGTTTTTGTTGAATGCGGCCAGGGTTATTATCTAGAAGGTCCAGAATCCTTTAAACCTGTTGGGGAAACTGATTTTGTTCTTGGAATAGCTAATGAAGCCCGGCAAGATACTTCGAAAGCTCAAATTTCTGGAATAGTAGGTCATGCTGACCTGATGCTTGGAAAATCTGTAAAGGAAGTACTCGAAGCGCATCGAGAAAAAGGGGAAGGTCTTTTTAAAGGTATTCGTCATACAGCAGGTTGGGATCAAAACGAAGAAGTAAGAAACTCTCACTCTGAACCTATAAGACATATATATCTTGATGATAACTTCCAAAAAGGTATAGAACAATTAGAAAACTTAGATATGAGTTTCGATGCTTGGCATTATCATCATCAAATCAAAGAATTAACACTATTAGCTAAAACATTCCCGAATTTAATTATAATTCATAATCACTTTGGAGGTCCCTTAGGAATTGGTCCATACGAAGGAAATAGAGACAAGATATTTAATCAGTGGAAAGAGGACATCTTTGAGTTATCTGGTTGCAAAAATGTTGTATCTAAGCTTGGAGGTATGGCAATGCCAATTAACGGGTGGGATTGGCACAAAAGAACCAAACCCGCTACATCAAACGAGTTAGTTCTTGCTCAAAAAGAATATTATTTACATGTGATAGACTCATTTGGGGCGGAGAGATGTCTATTTGAAAGTAATTTTCCAGTGGATAAACAATCGATATCCTACCCGGTTCTTTGGAATGCCTTTAAGAAGCTGACTTCCGATTTTAGTGAGAAAGACAAAAATCAACTCTTTTATGAAACAGCAGCTAGAGTTTATAAGATATAATAGTTTAAGATTAACTTGCAGACTTTAAAGGAGCCCATGCAAGTAATGTTTTGTCATTTGATTTTGAGTTTGGAACAAGCTTACATCCACCCTCTTCAGCCATAGCCTTGTAATCTAACCAAGATACTACCGCTTCAACTGGAGTGCCTGGTCCAGAATCAAAAACTAATGGGCCATAAATATTAGCAGTATAGATCAAATCCTCGTCAGTAACCCTTTGCGTTGCATCATGCCTAGCTCCTGCAGGCTCATAGAACCATATACCTGGCCCATAACCTTCGGGAGGTCCTGCACGTACACCCAAAGCTCCACTTAACACCAAGAAATCACTCGCGCCAATATGTGTATGCGGAAGGGCAACACCATTATGTCGAACAATCATTGAAACAAAACCTGTTTCTTCGCTAACACGCAAAAGCTTGAGACCTACATCTGGCATTGTAGGCATTGTAAACCATGGTACATCTCTTGTATCAACAAAATGAGGATGAGAAAGTTTCGAAGACAAGACCGAACCTGCGTCTGAATCCACTAATGTAGCTGCATTTGATGACGCAATAGCAAGAGGTTCGCCTGGACCGTTATAAGTTTGAGATCCTCTCTCCCAACATTCTGATGATGAATTAGGAACAAGAGAAATATTTTTCTCTTTAGCAAGACCCATTAAATCTGTCCCTGTTAAAATCGATTTTAATGAACCATCTTCTTTTAAAAAGGCTACCGCACTATAAAAATTCGCTAACACTTCTGATTCTTCATGAGCAGTAATTGAATTCACTTTAGAATTAGCTGAAATGAAACCCCATGTACCTGGCGCTAAGACACTTTCCTTGTCTTCTTCAGTATAACCAAGTTGGCCTGACAAGACGAGAAGATCCATACCACCTAAATATATTGAGCTCGGAAATGAAGATCCTTTGTCTAATTTAAAAATCATAGAAAACATTCCGCTTTCAGGGCTTACCCTAATTGGCTTAACAGATAGGCCCGATACGTCTTCAATAGGTATCCAAGGTAATTTATTTGTATCAATTGATCCTTCGGCGCCATTTGGATTGTGATCAGGGTTAAATTGTTCGGTACCTTCGCTCATGTTGCCTCCTAGATATTATTTATAAATTATATTAACTATTTACGCGTGTCAAAGCTAGGTTACTTAAAATTCTATAAATTTATTTAAATTTTATCTTATTAAGACCAAAATATATTCAGATTTCTTTTAAATTGAGTAATCTTGAAGCATTTTTTTTAGTTCAATAGTATGTTGTTCTTCTTGACCTATCATCGTTCTGGCATATTCTTCTAAATAAACAGAGGCATTTTCTACCAAATCAAGAAGACTTTTGTACAGATTCAAAGCATGCACTTCGTGTTCTAAACTTTCTTCAAGAATGTCTTTAATAGAATGTTTGTTGCTTTCTTCTATTGGAGTTATTTTTTGGCTAGGATGACCTTCTAATCCAGTAAGAAGCTCTCCGGCCTGTTGAGCATGTAAAAGTGATTCATTCGCCTGACCTTGAAGAAAGGCAACAATTGGAATCCTATGGGGACCTGTAACCATAAGGGAGGAATGAGTATAACGAACTACACCCGCTAACTCATATTCCATTATAGAATTCAGAATCTCACATACCTCTTTTTCATCGAGTTTCTTCATAAATAAGCTCCCAAAATAGATATAATATTGCCTATTTACATTAAAAAAATTATAAAATCATTCCTTTTCTGTGCTACTGCATGTCAGTCGCAAAAAAAATGAGTCTATTTATTTATGGGATACAGGGAGTTTCGATCTTCCCCAAAACAGAAAAGGTCCTACACGTTCGCCATCACCCACTAGTCTTAAATTTGGAAATCTTCTACGTAAGGCATTAAGAGCAATCCTTGCCTCCATTTTGGCCAACTCTTTTCCAAGGCAAACGTGAATTCCTACACTAAAAGACAGAACCTTTTTGCCATCTCTACTTACATCAAAAACGTTCGGATTGTTAAAAATGTCTGGATCCCGATTTGCTGCACCATAATGCATCATAATTTTAGTGTTTTTCGGGATTATTGAACCTTCAATATCAACATCTTTTGATGTGGTTTTAAACAAACCCAGGATTGGTGGATCAAAACGTAAGCTTTCACTGATCGCATCGTCAATGTTAATTTTATCTTCAATAAAATCATTCCAAAGATTATCAATAGATAATAATCGCCAAACAAGATTGGAAATTAAAGATGTGGTTGTTTCGTTTCCTGCAACAAAAATTTGTCTCGTCAATTTAACAGCCTCATCATTAGATAAATGTTTTGAATCTATTTTTGCATGAGCAATTCTTGATAACAAAGATTCTTCTTCTTTTTCATTTCTTTTCAGGAACATCAAATCTAATAAATATTTTTCCAGGCCCTGCAATTCTTCCTCGAACTCATTCGGGTTATCACTGCACATCTGTGCTATTGAAGCGTCTGCCCATTTCTTAAATTTATTAATATCGTCGGTCGGAATCCCCAAAATTTCACAAATAATAATGACCGGAAGAGGAAAAGAAAGATTGTCATGCAAGTCCCAGACCTCCTTATCCTCAACTTTATTAAGCAGCTCTTCAGTTATATCTTCGAGTCTCGTTTTCAAATTCTTGATTGAACCCATAAGAAAGTCCGGCTGAACAATCCTCCTAATATATGTATGATGAACTCCGTCCGATAAAATCCCATTCGATTCCACAAAATTAGGGCCATTACCTAAGCCTTCAATAAAAGTTTCGGGATCCCTCAGAGCTGAACTAACGTCGTTGTAGCGCGAAAGGATGTAAAATGGGGGGTTGAAAAGATCGTAATAATAGGCACGATCTCCCCTTAAAAGTTTTTCCGCAGAAATGGATGGATCAGCAAGTTCTTCTGAACTCATTAAATCAATTATATTGTTCGTCTCGCTCATATCACTAAACCAGAATTTGATTCATAAAAAAAATATTTTTCGTCACTTGATAGATTCTCCTTTGTGAACTTTAATACAAATGGTTATTCAAGAATTGTCAATCCCTCAAGAAAAAACTTATATAGGAGAAAAGAATGACTTTTAAAGGACCGGTTGAAGATAGACTAGCTATACATGAGTTAGTTATGAGTTATGGTGATGCAGTAACTAGAAAAGACGCAAAAGATTGGGGTAAAACTTGGGCTGAAGATGCAATATGGAGAATTCCACATTTTCCACTCTTAGAAAAAGTTAAGGGACGCGAAGAGATAGTAAGACTATGGTCTCAAGTAATGGAAGATTACAAATATATTGTCTTTACGGCAGTTTTGGGATCACTATCAATTGAAAATGATACCGCTAAAGGGGTCACATATACAACCGAAACGGGTATGAATATTAAGGATAATAAATCCCGAACACATGGCCAATATGAAGACGAATTTATAAAAAAGGATGGTAATTGGTACTTCTTAAAGAGAACTTTCTCTATCCTTCATCAGGATCGATTATAAAAAAAAGACCTTGATCCCAATAAAAGGAAGCAAGGTCAATTTTTTCATTCAATTTATCTTTGGTAAGACAACTCAAGCATCATGGTTCTTCCGGGTTTCATATAGGCATATCTATCAGCTTGGAAACCGTAAATACTTCCGGCGTTACCACCTGTAGATGGAGTATCTGATGCAAAGGTTTGGATATACTCGTCATTAAGATTTTTTCCAATTAGACTGAGTTTCCATCCTTGATCCGGAGAGCTAACACTAACGGCAGCGTCAAAAACATGATATGAACCTTGTATTGCATTGGGTATGGTGTCTCTCAATGTATAATCATCAGAATATTTCACATTTCCATTAAGACCTAACTCCAGTCCACTCCCTATATCGGTAATATAATTGAAACCAAGGTTGTAACGTAAATCTGGAGACATAGCTTTGTCACTTCCATCAAGACTCTGTTCCCATAAACCTCCAACTTGCGTCGTACATCCTTCTGAAGGTTTCTGACCTCCATAACAAGGACCGCTAAATTTTACATAGTTGGCATCATTATAACCTAATGCTCCGGTCAATCTAAGACCTTCCACAGAAGGCGGTAAGTAAGTAAGTTGTATTTCAAATCCTTCAGATTCAGTTTCCTCTGCATTCAAAGTTCTGTACGCAAAAGTAGCGGAATTAAAGAAGTTTAATTGAAGATCTTCATACTCGTATTTATAGATATCAAACTCAACATTAAGAGCTCCATCTAAGAGAATAGCTTTCACTCCCGCTTCAACACCTTTTACCGTTTCGGGATCATAAGTAATATCAGCAATCGGATCAGCATTTAATGTGCTATCAATAGAACCATTATCAAATCCAGCTGACTTCCAACCTTCTTTGTAAGCAACGAAATAAGTAACATTTTCAGACGGTTGATAACGAAGAGTTAGTTCAGGAACCAATTCATCAAGTTTTGTTGTCGAAGCTAATACTCTGCCTTCAACAAATAAGAATCCAAACATTGGATTAACATAAGGTTGAGTAAAATAAGAATCCTTTTCTTCCTCAATATAACGCGCACCGACAGTTATTTGGGTTGTGTCCGACATATCCCAAATCAATTCGCCATAAACAGAAATGGTTTTTCCATCTGTTTCAGATACCTTATCGTAAGCCACAAAACGATTTGACGGATCAGCAGCAGAATTTTCAGCTCCAGCAAAAATTACCTCTTGAATGAAGTACCTTTCAGTGTCGGCATAATACGCTCCTAATGCCCAGTTGAAGTTTCCTTCGTTCTTAGAAATAACTTTTGATTCTATAGAAAAGTTCTCGAAATCATTGCCTTCACCAGCAAAACATCCAACACTTGCTCCACCATCACAATCAATTACCCAACCAACATTTTGTTCGTGATGGTTCACAATTGTTTGAATAAAAACTTCATCCAAATCCACATTTAAATGTGCGGTAATAATTTTGGACTCATAATTTTCTCCCAAATCTCCTCCCAATTGACCTGTAATTGGTAATGCAGCAGCAGGAGTAGTTGGAATTGGATTCGCGCCACTTCGTCGATCTTTATTACACTCGCCACCACCCACATTCTCAATCGGCATTAAAAAACCAGGATTGTCTGGATTTGCCGTGTTTACGTGAGGTTTTCCACCTAAAGTGGTGCAATCATACCATTCACTCACGCCCATGTTTGCATAAGTGTTATCTGCAAATGAGGCTTTTAATTTAAAAAATACATTTTCAGAAAAATTTCCCGCAAGTGTCAAACGACCAGCGCTTAGTTCTGATTGGGGTGAATGGCTGGAAACAGGTCCTCTAGTCTCATGAACTGTTGGGGCAAATCCTTGAGATACATCAACCGTTGTATAGGTTGTTGGCCCTGCAGTATTTTCTAACCATCCTTTATCCATCTCAGAATTAAATAACGCAAGTCGTATCCCCCAATTATCACTTAGTGGAGAAGAAACCATAAATTCTGCAGTGTTTGTCTCATATTCAAACTCATTGGCCACCTTAAATCCCCATTCAAGTTCGTCTCCAGGATCATTGGTTGTAACTACAACAGCGCCTGATGTAGCATTTTTACCGAAATAAAGTGCTTGGGGGCCCTTAAGGATAGCAACTTGGCTTACATCAAATAAGCCTTCATTGATAACTCTTCCTTGTGGAAAGTAAACACCATCAATCATGACAGCTGTTGATTGCTCAATACCTAGACTACCTGGACTGGATGCAATACCACGAATGGCAATTTGAACACCACTACCACTGCTCAACCTATTGATCTCAAGAGAAGCAGAGCTATTAGCAATATCGTCCAGAGTTTGGAATCCATACGTATCCATCTCTTCTTCGCTTATCGCAGTAATTGCTACAGGAATATCTCTGACTGATTCATCTCTTGCTCGAGCCGTAACAACAATCTCTTCTATGTATCTTGAAAGATTACTAGATGTAGAATTATCCTGTGCCTGAGCATAGGAAAAGTTAAGAATTAAAAAAAAACCAAAAGCCAATGTCGAAACATACTTCATCTGAATTTCCCCCGAAATCATTATGTTCTAATAAGTTTACTTCTTTCTATTTAATTGTAAATATAAAACTGGTGTACCAAAATAATGCAATACTATTAATATGATGATGTTGGAGGAACCGTTAATGAGTGAAGAAAGGCTAAGTGAGCGTTCAAAAAAAGTATCTGGATCTTCCAATAGGGTATATTCGGAAGATGTTCTGATCACGGGAGATCGTTATACTTCAATAGATTTTATGGAAAAAGAAATGGATAAACTGTGGCCAAGAGTGTGGAACATAGGAGGTTGGAGTAATGAGATTCCAGAATCTGGAGACTTTGTTACTCACCCTTTAGGTCGCGAATCAATACTGATGGTTCGTCAAACGGATGGTTCTGTTAAAGCGTTTCATAATGTCTGTCCTCATAGAGGAAATCGTCTTGTTCATAGCAATATTGGTTCGGTCCCGGAATTCACGTGCACATACCATGGTTGGAAATTTGATCACGGCGGTACGCTCATCTACGCTCAAGATGAAGAGGACTTTCCCCAAGGTAATCCATGCGGTAAACTTACCTTATCAGAAATTCCATGCGAAGTTTACGCAGGTTTCGTTTGGTATAACATGGATGAAAATTGCTTTCCACTAAGTGGGTTTTTGGGCGAAGTCAAAACCTATTTTGATATGCATGACTTAGATGGTATGAAACGTGTCTATCATAAGGTATGTGAAGTCCCTTTTAATTGGAAAGCATTAAGGGATAATTTTTGCGAATCTTATCATTTACCAATGACACACCCCCAAATAAGTGATTATTTTGATGATGATTACAAAAATACCGATTTTGAACTTTTCGAGACTGGGCATAATTTAATGAAAATGAAAGGATGCTTACCTTCTCTTCGTAACTCTGGAACATTTGAAGTCAATGATAAGATCGAAGCTGATCTTAAAAATTGGGATCTCGATCCGACTGACTTTGAAGGTGAAGCACATAAGGTACGAGAAGCACTACAAAAACAGAAAAGAAAATTAGGTCCCAAAAGAGGTTTTAAACATTTTAATGATATGCCTGATGCATGGCTAACAGATGCATTCCATTTTAATATATTTCCAGGAACCTCTATTACCTTTACAGCAGAAGTGGTTTCTCTCCAGAGAACCGAGCCGCATCCGATCGATCCAAATAAATCGATTTATGATCATTGGCAAATGGCTTTAAAGGCTAACGACTCGGACAACCCTGAAACCAACCCTACCATGTTGGTAGCTAGCCCAGAGGAATTGGTTGAATGGAAAGAAGTTGAGAAAAAAGTAGTAATTTATGGTGAGGAAACATTAAGTGAAGTTGCTGATCAAGACTTAGATAGATCAAGTGGTCAGCAATTGGGTTTTCAATCAAGGGGATTCAAGGGGGCGTACTTGTCTGGTCAAGAAAATCGAGTGCAGCAATTTCATAACTTCATTGACCGTTATATAAATAAAATATAACCCTCAAATACTGATATAATATATTTGGAACATGTTCATTCATGTTTCTATTTTCTTGAATTTTAAGCACCAAAGCTTCGCATACCAGTTAGATCAAATATTTTAAATTTTTCTAGTTAATTCTACAGCTTCATGAATTGCGCTCATCATTGAGTTTTGACCACGTACATCGCCGATGAGATGAGTGTTTCGATTTGTTTTAGCTAGGACTTCAGAAAGTTCTCTATTAGGTTGATTGAAGCTCACCAAGATTACAGTTTTGGCTTCTAGTTTCCGTTTTCTCTCAGTAAACAAGACTCCTATTTCTACCTCCCCATCAGAGATTCCACGTAAATAATGACCACCAATAAAATCAAAATCTCCAGACATTAATCGCTCTCGAGCAGCGCCTACGGTGACAGGAGGGTACGGAACATTTTGTGCCATTTGTTCCATCCTAGAAACTAAAGTTACATGAACTCCAGCATTTAGAAGTACATCAGCCACAGAAATTGATTCAAATGTTCCTGTATCGTCAAATATCACAGCTGGTCCCTCTATTTTTGGTTTTTTACCTACACCAAATAGACTCCAAGAATTATATACATGAGGTAAATCAAATCCTGGTATAGGTTCGGCAGGTCTAGATACCTGAAAGCCATCATCACGCGGTGTTGTTCCTGTAGCTATTATGATTTCATCGGGAGAAATTTCTCTGATCTTTTCTTCATCGACCATTGAGTTTAATTGCACATTAACTCCAAGTTCTTCTATTTCGTCCATTAGATATTGGATAATGGCTCCTAAATCACCACGGTTCGGCGCACTAGCAGCCAATGCTACTTGTCCGCCAAGCCGTCGAGAGGCTTCGTGTAACTCTACTTCATGTCCTCTAATAGCCAATGTTCTCGCCGCTTCTAGTCCTGCAAGACCTCCTCCAACGATAAGTATTTTTTTGGAATCAAGCACCTTATCTTGAGGTTCAAAAGGGATAGATCTTTCTTGTGCGGCAGCGACATTTACAACACAACCTAATGTGGAACCGTTCATTATACGCCCTACACATCCCATATTAGAACCCACACAAGGTCGAATTTTGCGTTCATTTCCTGCTCGAGCCTTGTTGACTAACTCAGGGTCAGCAATAAGCGCTCGAACCATAGAAACCATGCTTCCTTCTCCACTAGCTACAATGGAGCTTGCATGGTCTAGAGTCATTATTCTTCCAGTAACAATTGTAGGCTTTGTGATTCCAGGAGTAATAGCTTTATTTGCTATCATTTCTACCCCCAATGGATCATCTGAAGGTGCAATCAATTTGTGAAACCGCCAATATGCCCCCATATGAAGAGAAATATAGTCAACTAGAGGATCAACAATTTTTGCTATTTCAGCATTGTCTTCTGGTTTAAGTCCACCTGGTACGTGGTCTTCATTAGGGATGCGAACTCCCACCACAAAAGAGTCGTCTTTTACTTCTTCTCTTATCGCATTTATAACCTCAAGCAGGAAACGAACTCGATTATTTAATGAACCACCATATTCATCAGTACGATGATTAGTAGCGGGCGATAAAAATTCATGAATTAAATATCCACTGGAAGAATGTATATCTACACCATTCATACCACCATCACGACATCGTCGTGCAGCTGAAGCAAATGCTGCTGTAATTTCATCAATTTGCTCCTTTGTCATTTCTAATGGGATAACTCCTGTCATAGGGTTGGGTATTGGGCTTGCTGACCAATTCTCAGGTGCCGCTCCAGCAGGAAAACTTGCCCCAGTATGATATATTTGCTGGAACAGTTTCATTCCATAGGGTTTTATAGTAGAAGTCAGTTTTTCGAAAAATGGAATGCATTCATCTGACCACAAAGGTAAGAGACCCGGTGCGCTGGGATGTACACCAGTAGCTTCCAAGGTTGACATGCCAACTCCTCCACGGGCTCTAGCCTCGTGATAAGCAATCAGATCGTCTCCAAGAGTCAAAGTAGCATGTGGCGTTCTCACAATACGGTTTGGGATAGTGATACCGCCGACCTTTATTGGGACAAAGAGGTTGTCATATTGTGCCATCGTCCTATATTTCTACTCCATACTTACCCTATTTAAAACCCTTTAATAATAAGGTTTTTGAAAGATTCAAAAACAATTATTTTGTAATCGTAAGCAAGTTCAATTTATTTAAATAAACCAATAAATATATTTTATTGGATCTTCCAACTTATTCTTGCTCCCTATTAGATATTTAGTAGCGACATATTGTACCAATACGATGAAATTGGAATAGAAAATACTTATATATATAAATGAAGGAGAGTCATTATGACGTATAAAAATAAAATAGTATGTTGCAAAAGATTCTTACCACAATGGGAGCCGCTGACACTTATTTGTAATTAATTATTAATTAAATCTTTCTAATAATTCATAAAAATAGGTGAAGAAAATGCATCATAGAAAAAAATTAAAACTTCTATTCTTTCTTTTATTTGCGAGCACAATTATTATTGGATACGTAAATTTTTGGAGAAATTTAGTTCAAATTCTACCCCAAATAAATTAAATCAACTTGTTATTACGATTTAATATAATTAATAGCTAAAAAGAGCTTTCTCTTAGGGTTTATCTAACCATTCATTAAGGATTTTATGAAAGTGTCTAGGTTTGGTCTCACCATAATTTCCGAAAATGATTTCTCCGTTTTTCATTGTTTTCAGACCTTTTTGGACATTTGGCATGTTCATAACATCTTGATTAAATACCTTGGCAAGCATTCCTAGTTCGGGAGCATCACAATAGTCATCATCTGGTCCAAGCCAATGGATTTTAGCTGGCGCGGGTCTCTTTTCACCTTCAGGAGCAGGTACCATATACATACATTCGTGAATACATTCTTCCGGATTATCTCCATTTGGTCTGAATCGATAACAAATTTGGTTGAAGGAACCCCAAGGATGAAAATTTGGAAAAACAGTATAATATATCGCATCTAGTAATTGAGCATCTGTAACATCATCTATCTTATCTCCAAGATAGTTTTTAAAAGATTCTCTAACGGGTTCAGCAAGAACTTGACGTAAATTTTTGCCCTTAGGCACATCTACAGGTACATCTACAGGAATATCCTCTGTATCCGGTAATTGTTTTCCACCTATCCAATCACACATATTGGGATCGACATGAGTCATAGGACCTTCAATCCAAGTTAAGTCTTTGCCATCAAATTTAAATTTACTCACTTTGCCTTTATGATCTGTCACACAGACAATCCCATCTCCATCACTTTCATAGATATGGCCCGTCAACGCATGACGCAAACGCGTATAAACACGGCCATCTTCTAAGTGTTCCCATTTTTTTTCTATATGAGGACTAGGAGTAGCATGTCCTGACATAGCTCGTGAATAATTGCCAAATACATCATATTGTGTATTAGCATCTCCAATTGTTTCTAAGATTGTAGGGTGTGTAACAACACTATGGTAAGCCTCGCTGAAGGCTTCCTGGGCAATTTTCCAATTACATCTCAATATTCTCGCAACATGGACTGCTTTATACCTTCGATCAAAAGGAAGATTAGGAAACTGTTCAGAAAGATTTCCAAGATAATCTTCTAATGATTCTGCGTTCACATCAGGATTGATAAATAAAAATCCTCCCCATCGACCAATTTTTACTTCGGGAAGACTATGTGTTTTTTCTGAAACTGTAGGAAAATCCCAATGACAAGGAACCTCCTTTAACGAGCCGTCTAAATTCCAAGTCCAACCATGGAATGAACAACGAAATTCTCGTGCACGAATACCATCCTTAGTTCTAAGTAATCTTCCTCTATGGAGACAAACATTATGAAATGCTTTGAATTCATCTTCCGCAGAACGAACAATTAAAAATGATAAACGGGCAATATTATATACGTTATAGTCACCTACATTAGGTATATCATCTTCATGACAAGCCATCTGCCAGACACGTTTCCATACCTTTTCAACTTCTAGATCGTGGAATTCTTTAGAATAATAACGTTCAGCAGGAACTTTAGTGGGCCCCGGTGGTAAGGGATTCTGCACACGAAAGATTGCTGGAACTTCTCTACTATCTTCGTCAAGAAGCTCTTGATAGGTTACCCCAGCAGATCTATCAGTACCTGTGATAGTTTCAACCATAATTTTTCAATTCTTTTTAACAATTGGATTATTTTACAAAAAGTTAATTGTGTAAAGGGGCATAATGACGCTAAATGTAAAATGGAATAAATCCTTAGTTTGTCTTTATTTCTTTTTACAATAAATTTCTTTTTACAATAATTTATTGTAAGTTTATGGAAAGATTTGACGATAAATAACATAAGAAGAGGTTACTCATGGCAGAAATATTTAAGGATCTTGACCCAGATACTATGGTGCGATCACCAGGTATTACATATCAGGAATTACTTAACACTGATTCACATGCCGTGCCGGATGTATTAAGACTTCAATCTCCAAAAGATCTTGGGTACTCAGAGTTCTCTGTAGACCGTTATATTTCCAAAGACTGGCATGACAAAGAAGTTGAAAGAATGTGGAAAAAAATCTGGCAATTTGTATGTAGGGAAGAAGATATTCCCGAACCAGGTGACCATTATCGTTATGATATTGCTGGAATTTCATTTCTCATTCTTCGTGCAGAGACTGGTGAGATTAAAGCTTATCCCAATTCATGCCTTCACCGTGGTCGGATGCTCAAAGAGTTTGATGGTCACGCCTCTGAACTACGATGCGCTTTCCATGGATTTTGTTGGCATCTTGATGGATCCTTGAAGGATATACCTGCAGATTGGGATTTCCCTCAGATAGATAAAGAAAAATTTTCTTTACCAGAACTGCCAATCGCTATCTGGGGGGGTTTCGTATTTATTAATCCTGACCAGCAATGTGAACCCTTTGAAGATTTCATTAAGGATATGAAAACTCAGTTTGAACGTTGGGAACCAGAAAAGTTATATAAACAAGCACATGTTGCAAAAATCATGCCTTGTAACTGGAAAATTGCACAGGAAGCTTTCTGCGAGGCCTATCATGTCAGCGGAACTCATCCACAAATTTTACGAAGTTTGGGGTGTGTTAATAGTCAGATCGATGTTTGGGATAATTGTGCCCGAGTTATTACACCATCAATGACACCTAGTCCTCTTTTAGATTACGAACTTTCTGATAAAGATATGATGCGTACCATGATGGATCTGCCACCGGAAGCCCAAGTTCCAGAATTACCAGAAGGCATGAGTCCTCGAGAGTTTATGGCGAATAGTAGCAGGGAGGATTTAAGACCTAACGCAGGAAGCAAAGTTGATGAATATTGTGATGCTGAAATGTTAGATAGCCTCGATTATACCTTGTTTCCAAATTTTCATCCGTGGGGTGCATTTAATAAAATAGTGTATAGATTCAGACCCAATGGTAACGATCACCGATCAGCAATTATGGAATGTATTATGCTTTCGCCATTTCAGGGAGAAAGACCACCGGCCGCACCTATTCATTGGTTAAAAGAACATGAGAAATGGTCTAGTGCATTAGGTTTTCTGGGTAAAGTCTTCGATCAAGATGCATTTAATATGCCAAAAGTGCAACTTGGTTTGGAATCTACTTACAAATCGGGAATTGTACTTTCTGGTTACCAGGAGGGAAAAGTTCGTTGGTTACATCACAAGTTAACTGAATGGGTTGGCGAATAATGCCCTCCGTTACACACCCATTTGACCCAGAAACTTTATATGAAATGAATAAGGATGGTAATATCCGTGTTTCCAAAGGTAAAAAATTCGGTATATTTACCACTGAAGGTCGGCATATTACAGGAGAAATTCGTGAGGCCGATCCACAATTATGTGTGTGGGTCGGAAACAACCCTGATCTTGAACAACAGCTTGCGAGGGATGATCGTTTTACGGAACGCCATGGTTTTAGGGAAAAATAAATATCACGACTTCCAAGCCTAAAATTTTATTCTGCAGGTGTCATTTAAACCATAAATATGGTTTATTTCCAGTTATCCTGAAGTAAAGCGACATGTTTACCATATGTGTTATCAAAAGAGCGACCGCTATTCCGATTGCCCATATAGGATCGCGGTAATTTAAATGTGCCCCGATCAAATATAACCCAACAAGAACTGCGATAGTCCATACACCCATTACCAAAAATGCTTTTAAAGAGCTCATATTTTTGTCCTCCTAATTCTCTTTTGCTTAAAATTCAGTTCTACTTTGATTTCGGACTTAAGGATCGATTGACAAGCAAGAATATATCCTTCCTTTAATTGTTCAGCACCCAACACATATCCAAAATCTGTAAGTGGTCTAATTTTTCCCTCTAACAATTTACATCTACATGTCCCACAACTTCCGACCCGGCAATAATGCGGCCACTTAATGCCATTCTCCAAAGCGGCTGTAAGTAATTTCTCTCCTCGTCTTACTTTCAAAGTTTTATTGGCATTTACAACGTTTGCCACAAAATGCTTATCTTTTTTTATAAAAAAATTAAGCACATTTTCAAACATGACTTAATCTGACCAGCAATAATAAACTTAAAGTTTAATAACTTCAGTTCTAAGAGACCATAAGATAGCCAATATTTCGTCTTTTATACCCTGACCAATATTGTTTTCATCCAAAGCAGCCATCATATCATCAATAACCGCATTGAATTCCTCTTCGGAAATATTCATACTCGTATGTGCAGTTATCATATCTTTACCCGTATATTCTTCAGGCCCTCCAAACCCGCTACACATAAACTCGGTTACTAATCTTATAACTTCATCAGGGTCACTATTAACATAACGATTATTAACCGTTGGATTTGAAGTATGATTCTTAAACAATGACGTAGCAATTTCCTTAATTGAATCGGGGCCACCAATCCTTTCATAAAGACTATCAGACATAATTTTCTCCTTTTTATAAAGCCTTAGTAAAATAAACTAAGACTTTAATCAATATTTACTAAGCATAACTAGCTTGTTTGTTAATCTTCGTTGCAATTTCACGCTCGGCATCATTTGCAAAAGTATTATCCCAATGATCAAGCTTTTTCTTAATTAAAGCATGCCATAAAGGTGGCACAAGAGCTAAAGTAAATCCAGTAAAGTAACCCCACCCTGGATTGGGTCCTCCAACATCTTCCAATTCCCAAAAATGTGTTTCTCCACGAACATGATGATCACATTGACGGCCAATTTCTATGAAAAACCAGCTCGTAAAAGCCGTATCATTATCCCAAGAATGACGGTGTTCAATAGGTTTATCTTTTTCCCGAACTAACCCAAAATGCTCCATATAGTTAAGAGCTTCCAGTTCAAAGTTAGAAACAGTCCAGAGAAAGAACATGCAAGCAACCCCAACTATACCACCTGCCCACACAAACAAAATTATAGTTGGGAGGCTGATTATATAACCTGTGATCCATTTGTTATCTAATGAGAAAAATGATTTCCCTTGTTTCTCAAGTTTTTCTCGTTCCAAATCATAAGAAAATTTTGACTGTCCCATATGTGATAACCAAAAATGCTTGTAAAGACTTCTGCCCCTAGGAGAGGTGGCTGGATCATTTTCATGGGCAAGTTCTAAATGATGGTTGTAGACATGCGCATAACAAAAATGTGCTGCACCACTCAACCCCATCATCAATCTTGAAATAGGCCAACCTATATCTTTAGTATGAGATAATTCATGACCATAAATTATTCCAAGTCCTGCAAATGCACCTGCTGACAAAGTAGCTCCGTACAATTCAAGACCTGTAATACCTGTTTGAACAGGTAACCAACCAAACAACGTAACAAGCCCGAAATCAGCTCCATTTGTGTACTGATAAACTCTCCACGCTAATGCAACTTGTAAGATTATGAAGACTGGTAACATAAAATACATTACTAGATTTTGTAACTCTTTTATTCCATAGGACTTTCCATTTTCATCAACTCCAGCACCTTTAGTATGGAATTTGATCACCAGAGTGTCTATGGTAATGCCAACCAAGAATAAAACAGCCCCCGTCCAAACAAAAGGTCCGCCGACAATGAGACCTAATATCGTAACAGAACACAAAACTGGTACAATAAAGTATCTAATATTAATAAAAAATTTTTTCATTTTATCCTCTCTTTAGTGCTTTCAGAAAACCCTTGGGCGCACAATCTGAAAATCAAATACCCTGCTCTTTGGCGAGCAAACCATAACCACACTAAACTTTCGTTTAGCTTTTTACATTTTGAGATTTATAAACGGACCGTTTTTTTGCTTACTAAGCCACATTGTATAACCACCTTCGCACGGTATGCAGGTTGGCAGGGGTAACCCCCCTCTCAAAATGTAATGACATTTAATGATAGAAGTCCCTAAAAAGCAACTAAAAATTGCATATAATATTAAAAAAGGGAAAATCTAGGCGCCTTGAGCCGTAGGGCGTACAACTATCTCATTTACAGCTACTCCAGGATCCTGCTGCAAAGCATAAATAATAGCCTCTGCAATCCTCTCTGCGGGCTGAGCTACAGCTGCAAGATTTCCCTTCATAAGAAACTCCAACATAGATTCATCTTTAATTGAGCTTCCTAATTCCGTCTGAAATGCACCCGGATAAATACATGTCACTTGCAATTTACCCGCACTTTCCATTCTTAGGCCTTCAGAAATTGCGCTTACGGCAAACTTGGTACCAGAATAAACTGCGCTTCCCGGCATGACTCTTTTTCCTGCTACAGATGAAACGTTAATAATTTGACCATTTCCTCTCTCTAACATATGCGAATAAACAGCATCAATACCATAAAGGACACCCTTGATATTGACATCTATCATCTGATCCCACTCATCAGTTCTGCCTTTTTCCAATAAAGACAAAGGCATAATACCAGCATTATTAACAAGGGCATCAATATGACCAAAAGTTGAAATGCCGTGACTTGCTAGATCATGGACCTCTTTCTTGTTTGTAACATCTGATGTTTTAAAGATTGCATTTTGACTTCCGAGACTAGCACACAATTCTTCAAGTCTATCTTGCCGACGAGCACCCAAAATTACTTTTGCTCCTAGATCTACACACATTTTGGCAGTTACCATACCAAAACCGGAACTTGCACCTGTGATTAATATAACTCTATCTTTAATATCTCTCATCTCTCACCTCATTAACTCCCTCTATATATCGGACTCAAATTCATCAAGAATATAAGATCTCATATTCTTTGTATTAGTATCAAAAAGCTTTTCTTCATCCGTATAAATCTCTTTATTTGCCTCTGGCTCACTTAGCTTTTCACTACAAGATTGCATGGTTTCCATATCCGGATACCATATCTCTAGAAAGACATCGAATTCAGGATCGGTTAAATTTCCTTCGCGATCCGGTGTGGGATTGGTAAATCGTCTTAGATATTTGCTAGCATATCCACTAAGATATTTTTCTCCAATCAATCTGTGATGATTTTCATAATATTCCCGGAACTCTTCAACTGACATTCCTCGTCTTCGCTTCATTGGCATTACAATCTTAATCATGACTTAGTCCTTAAAGGTTAATTAATATTCAAATTATAGTATTAATTGCTAGTTTTATACCCTTCACTTCAATAATTATTAATGGTAACTGAAAAGAGTCGAAAATAACTCAACACAACTTGAATTTTTTCTAAGAGATTGTAGGATTATATAATTATGCCAATTCAAATTGATCCAGATAGCGGTTTAAAAATCTTTAATACTCGTGCATCGAAATCAAGCAACAAAATTACTGGTAAGGGTTACTCAATAATTCATGACAAGGCACTTACTGACCTTCCGCCGGCTCCCAAAGGAGTAGTTTTTAATGCAGAAGAACAAGTTAAATATCAAGAGTTCAAAGAAAAAAGAAGAGGTGCGGCCAACTATATGGATATGGAAGGAGATTTCAAAAAATACTTAGAAGATTTGTATTCCACTGATCCTGTGCCTAGAGACTCCCTTAATGATGAGTGTGAGATCCTAGTAGTTGGTGCGGGTTTTGGTGGTTTATTGTTGTGGCACAAACTTCAAAAAGCCGGCTTCAAGAATGTTCGTTTTTGTGAAAAAGGAGGTGATGTAGGAGGTACATGGTATTGGAATCGTTATCCAGGTATTGCCTGTGATGTGGAATCGTACAGCTATCTGCCTCTACTCGAAGAAATGGATTACTTTCCAACAATGAAATTTGCTTCTGGTTTTGAAATCATGGAATATTGTCAACGATTAGCCGAGAAATTCGGTTTTTATGAACGTTGCCTGTTTCACACGACTGTAGAAAAAACCGTATGGGATGAATTAACAAAGAAATGGACTGTTATGACAGATCGTGGCGATAAAATGAAAGCACGATTTGTGATTCTTGCTAATGGTCTACTCACTTCTCCTAGATTGGCAAAAATTGAGGGCATGGAAACATTCAAAGGTGAAGCTTTCCATACTTCACGTTGGAACTATAATATTGATCTAACAAATAAGACGGTCGGTATAATTGGGACGGGAGCAACGGCAGTTCAAACAATACCAGAATTAGCAAAAATAGTAAAAAAACTTTACGTATTCCAACGAACACCGTCATCCATAGATGTTCGGGATCAACGAGAGACAACTCAAGAAGAAATTGAAATCTGGAATCAAGAACCTGGATGGGCCAGGGCTAGGCGTGCTAGGTTCTCTAAAATTTCTGCAGGACGCACAGCAATGAAAGCAAATGATGATTATCTGTCGGGAAAAGTAGATAATTTCAAAGAGGTGAAACAACATGAAAGGGAACTATCACCTGAAGAAATGATTGAAAAGCAGTTGGATACAAACTTTCGTATCATGGAACAGATTCGTTCTCGAGTTGATGGTATAGTAGAAGATCAGGAAGTAGCAGATTCTTTAAAACCTTATTATCCATATGGTTGTAAACGGCCTACTTTTCACGATGAATATCTTCCATCTTTTAACATGCCACACGTAACCTTAGTGGATACTGCGCCTTTGGGTGTAAGTAAAATCAACAAAAATGGGGTTGTTCACAATGGGATAGAATATCCTGTGGATGTACTGATTTATGCAACGGGTTTTAAATGGTTAGAAACCGCTACTTTCAACATGGTCATTGGTAAAAACGGACAATCTTTGCATGAAAAATGGCAGTCGGAAGGTACAAAAACATTCCTTGGTATTCACAGTAATGGGTTTCCAAACTTGTTTATAGTAACAGGTCCTCAAGGTGGGGGTGGTAGTTTTAATTTTACAGATGCGATAGAAGCGCATGGTGAATACTTAATATGGCTATTGGAAACTATGAAAGATCGAGAAACTGAGGTGGTTGATGTCAAGAAGGAACAGGAAAATGAATATGCAGACCACTGTAGAGATGTTGATATAAGTACTAGCGCATTTAGAGATTGTATTTCCTATTATAATGGAGAGGGTAAGGCCGAACCAGGAAGCTTAGCATATTATGGTGGTGGTCAGTGGCACAAACGCAGAATCAAAGCTCAACAAAACCTCGAGCCTTATCTTTTTTATCCTATTTCTCGTCACTAATTATTATTAAATAAGATAAGGTCCAGAAAAAAAATTTATTATGTTAGATATCCAAAACTTTGATTTTTCAAAAGATCATTTTGATTTATTAATAAGTTTACAGGATGCTCTTTGGCCTGAACCCTGGAAGAATTGGGAGTCCGCTGAGATGCGTCGTCATGATTTGAAATTAATCCCAAAAAAATGTAAATTCCGTCTTGATTTTATCAAGCACCAAGATAATACAATTGGTTTTGGAACAACTGCACATGATCATTGGGCTTTTGATCCAACTCTTTTGGATTCAACCATCGCGCTACCACACAATGATAAATATTTGGACTGTGCCCAGAATTATCTCGACCATCAGATTGAAAGGGCAAGAAAGATGAATGCTAAGGTCTTTCGTGCCTGGTCATACCAAGGCAGTGATTGGGTTAAAGACTTCTACACAAATAATGGGTTTGAAATATCCATTCTAGAATATATCTCTGAACTTAATCTAGATAAGTTCTTTATTAGTGACTTTGAATCTTCAGTATCCAGTTTTAAAAAAAGCTCTTATGTCATTTTAAACCTTGAAGAATTAAAAAAATTGAATAAAGACTGGCAATTAAAACTATTCGATCTTTGGAAAAGGATTGAGCACGATGTCCCTAGCGATTTGGATTTAAATATTGAATTTGATTTATGGAAATCTAGTGTATTTTGTCCCTGGTCTAAAGAAGAGGATATCTATATTGTTTCAGATAGTGACAAATGGATGGCATTATCAACTTATGTAAGGTCGCTTCGATCTAGGGATAAAATTTCTACAGAACTAACAGGTGTTTTGCCTGAATATAGGCGTCAAGGCATATGCAGTGCGGTAAAGACCCATGCTTTATTGGATCTAAAAAAGAAAGGCTTTAAAAAGGTATTAACGGGAAATGAAGAGAACAATCCCATGTTTCAAATTAATTTGCTGTTGGGTTTTAAGAAAGTTGGAGAAGAATTTGGCTGTAAGCTTTCTTTGTGACAACTTTCAGGAATCTTTAATTTGAAGGGTTTCTGTCTTACTTAATTTCTTGTCTACCACAAGTCATATTTTTGAAGTTCAGCCCTTCCAACAACCATATGGTGGACTTCATCAGGTCCATCAGCAAATCTTAAATGCCTCATATCAGTATACATATCTGCTAAAGGAGTCCATTGCGATATACCTGCAGCTCCATGCATTTGAATGGCTTGATCAACAATTAAACAAGCTTTTTCAGGAACCATTGCCTTCACAGCACTAATATAAATTCTAGCTTCCTTATTTCCTAATACATCCATGGCCTTTGCTGCCTGCAATACGGATAAACGCATAGCGTTGATTTCTATTCGAGCGCGAGCAATTACTTCTAGATTTTTACCCAATTTCGCTATGGGTTTTCCAAAAGCTTCCCGAGAACCTGCCCGTTTTACCATTAACTCCAGTGCAGTTTCAGCTTTTCCTATAGTTCTCATACAATGATGGATGCGTCCTGGGCCTAGACGTACTTGAGATATTTCAAATCCTCTTCCCTCTCCCAATAAGATATTGCTTTTAGGTACTCTCACATTATTAAATTTAATATGCATATGACCTTGAGGCGCATGATCATGTCCAAACACTTCCATTGCTTCTAGTATTTCCACTCCCGGAGTATCTATGGGCACAAGAATTTGCGATTGTTGTTTTGAAGGTGAAGCATCGGGACTGGTTTTAACCATCGTGATCATAATCTTACAGCGAGGATCTCCTGCGCATGAAATATAGAATTTCTCTCCATTGATGACCCATTCATCGCCTTCTAACACAGCACTTGTACTAATGTTTTTTGCATCCGAAGAAGCTAGATTAGGCTCGGTCATAGCATATGCCGACCGTATTTCACCATTCAATAAGGGTTTTAACCATTGCTCTTTCTGTTCTTCCGTACCGACTCTTTGTAAGACTTCCATATTCCCTGTATCAGGAGCACTGCAATTTAAGGTTTCTGAGGCAAGCGGGTATTTTCCTAATTCTGCAGCAATGTAAGTATAATCTAAGTTTGTTAACCCATCACCAATTATCCCATCAGAATCAGGTAAAAAGAAGTTCCATAAACCTATTTCTTTAGCTTTATCTTTAGCACCTTCTAAGAGTTCAAGCTGACGTGGATGCCAAGACCATCTGTCCTCTTTCTCCTTGTGAAGAGCGAAAAATTCCTCACTTATAGGCACAACATTTTCTTTAATGTGTTTATTTACCAGGTCCAACAATGGTTTTGCTTTTTCGGACATTGCTAATTGAAAAAGCTCACTGTTTAAAATTGTCATAATTTATTCTCCTTATTTAATTCTCTTTCTTATCTTTGCGTCTAAAAGGTTATTGTGGCTCTATAACAGCTTTTTTAAAAGCAGGACGGTCCATCAACCTCTGAATATAACTTTTTATATTAGTCATTTCTTCAGAAACACAACCTAAATTGTTGCTCATAAAACAAGCATGTCCCAACATTGTATCTGCCGCTGTAAAATCTCCAACTAGATAGTCCTTACCTTCTAGATTTTCTTCTATAGGTTTAAGAGTATTTGTTAAAAGTCTTTGAGCTTGACCTAATACAGTTTCATCTCTCCTCTCAGGAGGCAAAAGTATAGTATGCACTACGATAGTATTCATTGGAGGCATAACCATGCCTTCACAATAATGAAACCATTGAAGATACTTTGGAAAGCGTTCATCGTCTGCGCTAGGTTTTAAACCTCCATTTCTGTGCCTTTCAAGGATGTAATCAATAATTGCTCCTGATTCCCAGATTTGGATATCTCCATCATCCAGAACAGGAACCCTTCCAAGAGGATGCCTGGCTCTGTGTTCATCCGATTTAAGGTCTTTAGGATGAAAATCCATTCTATTTAATTCATATTCAAGTCCTAGTTCTTCTAAAAGCCATAGAACCCTTCCAGCTCTACAATTAGGTGCAAAGTGTAATTTCAACATAATTAATCCCCTTCTTTAATTTTATTTCTTATCGGATTGATTTCCCGTTTTACAAGATGGCGGGATATCTAAGGTCGGATTTTTATCAAAAAACCCTACTGGTATTAAATGAAAACCACAATACTCAACAGGCATTACTGGCCAATCCTCTGGCCTAGGAACATGACTTAGACCAAAAGTATGCCATGTCACAAGATCGCATTTAGAAATATCTCTATCATTTTTAGTATAATCTTCTAAACCTGATTCTCCATTACTCATCACTGTATAACTTCCGGCAGCTCCCAGCTCCTCGGAATTATAAGGAGTAGCCCACAAGTTATGTTTCGCAAAAGCGGCTCTTTTACTAACGATAGAATCTGGATTGGACAAAAGCTTTGGTGTTGCCCCTGGCAAAAGTTTATATGCAACAGGAACTCCCAAAGAATTTTTTTTATCAGGGTTAACCACCTTCCAGACTCGACTTGTTTCAGCAGAGATTTCTCTTTTCGCATCACTTTCTTTTGTTAGATGTTTAGCAACAGAGCTGAATTGCGTCCCATTAGGGTTGTCCTCACTGACGGGAAGCAATTCAATCTCTGTTTCAAATAACTGATTTTCTTTTCCATCCAACTCCCAATCTAATCGAAAACAAAAAAGATGTTGATGGAGAGGCGCAGCAAGATTCTTCGCAACTTTTGGAGCTTGCGAAGGATTATACGTCTCCTCAGTTATAGCGCTAATTCCCATTATACCGGTCAACTTAACTTCCATCTGAATTGTTCCATCTAAATACAAATACCAAAATAATCCATAATCGTAATTGCCAACAGTAAATATAGAACTAATAACGAGTCTTCGGGATCTACGTACTTCACTTGCTCCACCCCTATCATCGGAATGCTTCCATTGAATCCCATAATCTTCTTCATGAAGGCAAATAGCATTCTCAGTCTTGATGATTTCTCCATCCCAATTGATTTGATTGATATCAAAGTATTGAATTTCTCCAACACAATCACAACCAAGTGTGAGAGAATTAATAAATCTTCCTAAACCATACTCGCTTCCGTCGAAAACATGTTTCCAAGAATGCATGGGGTCGGAATCACCATATGGAACAACCATATCAGACAAGGCTGCACGATATAAAATTGGCCGATCGTTTAAGGATAACTCGTGTAGAACTAGACCATGAACGTCATGAATAGAAATTCTAAATTTCCAGCCCTGCCAAGATATATGATAGCCATCCACCTCAAAACTTGGTCCATTTGGCTGAGTTATATCGATAGTTTTTAATCCTTCACGTATCTTAGGTTGAGACTCAATATCGTAACGCGCATGTTCCTTTGGAATTGGTACTACCCCATGATCCTCTACATGAACAACTTTACCAAGCGTAACGTCTACCCAAGAAATTACTCCCTGAATAGGTTTGGCATAACCATTATCATTTATACTTTCTTTTAGGAATGAAATGCATTTAAGGGCTCTATGGCCAGGTTTAATGGTTTCGTGAACAAAACCTCCTGCGGGCCATGGATCAATATGAAGAAGTTCAAAATCGGTTATACCTCTTTTCTTTAAGGCTTTTTGGTATTCAAGATTTTGAATTGTTAACCCTATTGCAGTCATCATTTCTTCCATATTATATGGAGCTTGGCCATTAGCCTTTAATCTTTCATAAGAAATAACCTGATTTTTGACAATATCAATTTCAGCACAAAAACCCCCGTCTGGATTTTTATCAGATCCTAATAATTTGACCTTTCGTGGAATAGGATCATTTTCTTTATAATCACTAACAATAGATTTATCCGGCTCATCAAGAATAGCAGAAATAAATGTTGATCCTTCGTTAAATCTTTTATCTAACTTTAGCAATTCCACTGCTTTTTCTATTTCCTGAGATTCCAAAGGATCTAAGGGATGTTTTAAAGTCATATTTCTTTCTTTTCTTTCTTAATTAAGAGATATTTAATTTTCCACAACCTCAAAGGTCACACCGGCCCCTTCAGGAAGACGTTTTAATAATGCTTCCCCCATTGCAGAAGCCGGTGTCCAGAAACCGCCTTCAACAGGAAGATCATCTTGTGCTAGAGCTAGCGCGCTCTCAGATAACATCTTGGATGTGGAACCATAACCAGGATCCTTATCTCCCTTAACGCGAACTTTTATATTTTTGCTGGTATCATTTGGATGGATTCCTAACAACTCAATCTCAAAGAAACCTTTATCCCTAGCCTCTTTTGAAGGCCCCTCTCCTGGTTTCGGCAGAACACGTTTTAAGATTGATCGTGTAGGCGAAAAGCTAGCGAGACCAGCTAAGGCTCCTGTTCCTATTCCGACACCTGTAGCTCCAAAAAAACCACCCGCACCCTTTCCAGAAAGAGTGCCTTCGTCATAACGAAAATCAGTACCATAAATTCCTCCTAGAAGTTCATTCGTACGACGCACCACTCTGGTGTTAATAGCGGCCATTATAAAAGGTCCGACCCAAGAATCGAAATCCTCGTCAAAATAAGGGCTCATTCGATCAGGCTCGTCCAATCCTTTTTTACCATCATTTAATGCGTAGGGATCAGCTATTATCTTAGAAATTGATGGATCTTCCTTGGCTTTTTCCATCATTGCCATCATACTGTCGATGGTTCCACCGCTAGCACCACCAGAAAAAGATATTGTACGATACTTAATATGCTTTGCAGCAACGCCGTGTAGCGCTTGCATTTGTTTCTGCAAATAAAAAACACCGATGTCTGAAGGAATGCTATCAAAACCACAAGTATGAACTATCCGTGCTCCGCTATCCTTAGCTTCCTGTTGATGTTTTGAGATCATTTCACGCATCCAGTGAACCTCACCCGTCAAATCACAGTAGTGTGTGCCATGACGAACACAAGCCGCAACCAGTTCTGAACCGTATCGAGCATAAGGTCCTACAGTGGTAAGGATGACACGCCCCTGCCTCACCAATGCTTCTAAAGACTCGGCATCATGACTTTCAGCTTGCAGTATTGGTACTTCGCGACCTGAAAGGACTTCTTCCAATTTGTTAGTATTCCTGCCTGCTACTGCCCAACGTAGGTTGCTTGTTGTTTGGTGTTTAGACATATAATCGACAACTAAACGACCGGTAAATCCACTGGCACCCCAAACTATAATATCATATGGTCTATCCATCACCTTGTTCCCTTTTTCTACTTAATATTTGTTTGGATTGATAAGGTACTTTTCTCCCGTCGACTGCTTAGAATATACATTAATGTTCTCAGGTAATAGAACCTCAGCAAGAGAAATCTCTTTTGTATAGTGACTGGCGAAAGTCGTTTTTATTTCATCAACAACTCTTTGTTTAAGCTCATTAAACCTTTCAGGTCCTATTTTAGTGATAAAAGGAGTAAGGAGCCATCCCCCTAGACTCCATGAAAATCCGAAAGAACGTGTTAAAGTAGTTGGAGATCTGTCCAATCCTCCATAAATATAAACCTGCTTAAAGGTATCAGATCCATAACGATTATATTCCGAAGCTGTTTTAGATGCCGCAACTTCCATTGCAGTAAGTATTTGTCCAGAAAGTTTTCCTCCTCCTGTAGCGTCAAAAGCTATCGTTGCTTTTGTCTCAATAAGCGCGTTTATTAAATCTTCCAAAAAAGTATCTTTACTGGAATTGCATACATATTTAGCACCAATATCTGCTAGCTTATTAACATGTTCTTCTTTTCGAATTATATTTACCAGTGGAACCTCTTCGCTTAGGCAAATCTTTATTAGCATCTGCCCTAAATTTGAACCGGCAGCTGTGTGAACAAGGGCTGAATGATTCTCCATTCTCATAGTCTCAACCATTGCTAAAGATGTAAGAGGATTTACAAAACACGATGCACTCTCTTCTGGTGTCGTACCCTCATTCATTACAAAACATGATGAAGCCTTCACGCATCGGTATTGCGAATACATAGAACCCCCTGCAACACCAACTGTTTTTCCAACCAACTCTTCTGTATCTTTTCCTCCAGCTGCAACCACTATTCCGCCTCCCTCATTACCGACGGGAAGCGATTGGCCAATTCGGTCAGTAACCACTCTGAGAAAGTTTTCTGGAATATCCATATTAACTTCTGAGTCTTCCCCTTCACCAGAGACTGTCATAGAGGAAACATCAGCTGGACCAATTAATAGACCTAAATCAGAGGGATTGATTGGGGTTGCCTCTATCTTAATTAGAACTTCATCTTCTTTAGGAACTGGAATCTCAGTATTTTTAATTGAGATTAATAATTTTCCTTCTTTAGTTACCTCAGACCTTATTTGTTTAGAAACGTTTTCACTCATAATGTAATTGTGTCACATAATTATAAAAAAAAATAATAATAAAAAATTTATTCCCACTCAATAGCAGCCTAAGATGAGCGAGAGCGCATCCGCATCGCGACGAATGGAACGTTTATGTTTTTTTCCCATTAAACATCGTCCCGCCCCTTTTTATTCTGAGTCAGGATGGCTGTGTGGCACCCCCTAGAAAGGTAAGCAAGAGCATGAGGAAGATGGTCTGAACGATCCAGCCGATTACACACACACCTACTGCACGCCATGTGCTTTCATAATCAAGCGCTTGTCTCACCGCAATCACCATAGCCGTCAACATCCAAATCGAAGCGACAAGAAAAACGATTTCTGTCAGCCCCGGGATGATTCCTAATACTCGAATTAACCCTGGGGAACTTGAAAAACCAATCGTGCGCAATAACTCACCATGATCTGCTTTGGTTTGTGGTTCTGGAAGTAGTCTTGTGCCAATAAAATAAGTTAGGTAGGCCCAGATATACCATCCGACAATTGCTACGATCATCCCGATCAACACCCCTACAAGGCCACCTTGCCCAAAACTTCCAATTCCGGCTGCGACACTTGAAAGAACGACAACTAACATAGCCTGACGCAGTGCCCCTTGATCAGCCTCAACCTCTTCATAAAGGTCGACATCAAGTTTCGCAGCACGAATCATACGGTCCTTTAGACGAGTCATTTCTTCCCTCCTACAATTCTATTGGCTCTCTATCATCTAGCCATTCATCAATTACCTGCCAAAGAGTGATTTTGAATATCTTTTCACCAGTTAATCGTTTTGCTCTGACTTGGACATACTCATCATCGCGAGTCCTCAGAGACTTTCTGTAATATTTTTGTTCTTCTCTGATGTAGATCTTTAACTGTTTGTAACTCCAAATACAAGGCACCCATTCAGATATAATGCTTTTTTTGAATTTCTTGCGACGATTGTATTAATAAAATACCTAACCAAACGATACCAATTGCGTAAACTAAAGAAACAAGGACGCTCAACATTTGCACAATATTCGGAAGTAATGGCCATACCCCCACCATTACAGCACCTGCAA
>PCCF01000063.1 GCA_002731945.1 Rhodobiaceae bacterium
ATAAATTAATCAAAGAAGGAGCGCCTATCAAGAAATCTGATTAAATTTTTCATGCCTAAATAATTCTTTACAATTATTCACTATATAAAGATTTTTCATACTTCTAGGAGGTATAATCTTATCGCTTTCTGATCTAATCATCCCTTCTTTTTCTATAAAGCTAAGCATTTTTAATAAGTGCTCCCAAAAATTATTTGTGTTGACAAGAAAAAGAGGTTTCTCGTGTTCCCCTAAAGCATATCCGGCCATTACCTCGAAAATTTCATCATAAGTACCTATTCCTCCCGGCAGGGCAACAAAAATATTTGAAAGTGATACCATTTCTTTTTTTCTTTCAAAAAGATTTTTCGTTTCTATGATTTCATCTGCATCACTGTAAGCTATAGACGGTTTATTTAAGTAGTATGGGACAACAGAAACAACTTTGGCACCCGATAGCTTAGCGTTTTTGGACACTACCCCCATCAAACCCAATTTCCCTCCGCCATAAATTAAGGAACAATCATATTTTTTTAAGCTTAATCCAAGTTCTTCAGCAATTTTTGAGTATTCAGAACTAATACCCATTAACGATGAGCAGAAAACTCCAATATTTTTCATTTTGTTACTCTGCAGGTTGAATACGACGTCTAATATTTCTAGTCCAACGGTTTCTATTTTGTTTTAAATATACTGGCACAGCAAGTAGTGTTGGCACAAGGAAAAGAGTAAGAATGCTTGAGAATCCTAATCCCCAAATAACAGTAGTTGAAAAGGGAACCCACCAAGCCGCCATAAGGCCACCTATTTCAATATCTCTACCGAACCAATTTATTGTTATTTGAAGAGCAACTGGGATTAGAGCTATCATTGTGGTTGCTGTTGTAAGAAGAATAGGTCTCAATCTTTGAGATGATGCATGAATTATTACTTTTATTTGATCGCTAGATTCGTCTTTTAGACGATTATAGGTATCTATCATCACAATTGAATTGTTGACGATTATTCCTGCTAAGGCAACGATTCCAAGACCACTCATTATGACTGAAAAATATTGACCCACAATTAGCAATCCGGTCAAAGCGCCGACTGTAGATAGCACTACTGTTGAAAGTGTGATGGCTGCTTGATAAAAACTGTTGAATTGGGTTAACAAAATAATAAACATCAAAAAGAGGGCTGCAATCATAGCGTTACCCAAAAAGGCAGCAGATTCAGCTCGATCTTCGTCCGCCCCAGCAAAGTGAATATCCACATCACTAGGAAAGTTTTGCTGATTAATCCATTCTTCAAGTTCGGTTTTTTTGTCTATAGCAAGAATTTTCTTACCTGTACCAGGGTTAATTTTAGTATTAGCTCGAACCTTTAGTATCCTCTTTCCATCAAGGCGGTCAATAGAGGTAATTTTCTGACTTGGACTTCTTTCGACAAAAATTGAAAGAGGGACGGGCCCATTATTGGTTGGAATTCTTAATTGATCCAATTGTTCCAATTTACGATATTCTTCTGGGAAACGTACTCGAATATCAATTTCATCATCACTATCGTTTGGTCTATACTTATCAACCAATATACCATTAGTGACTAATTGAATGATAGCTCCAACAGTAGAAACATTAACCCCAAAACGTCCCGCTAGCTCTCTATCCACTTTCATAATCCACTCAATGCCGGGCAAGGGTCGAGTATCATCAACTTCTTTTATACCTTCCGTTGAGTTTAAATATCTTACTATTAAATTAGTCGTTTCATTAAGATTTTTTCCATTATTGGACGTTAACTCTAACTGAATATCTTTTCCTGACTCAGGTTTTCTTTCTATCTTATACGCCTCAACTATCAATCCTGGGATAGATGCTGTACTTGACAGTATTTCTTCTTTAATTTCATCAGCTGTCCTCCTCTCATGAACAGGATTCAATTCTAACATCAGAAGTGCTATTTCGTCTGTTCTACCTCCTTCACCAAATGCAGCCTGCATAACATCTAGGTCTCCTCCTCCACCAATGTTTGTTGCTACGGATTTTACTCCATTTATAGACCTAACCATTTCTTCTACTTCGACAGATAAATTGAGTTTTTCTCTAGGGGATAAATTACCACGAGCGCTTATATGGACATTCATCTGGGATGCATCCGTTTCAACAGAATACACTGATCCGGCATTGAAATTGGTGTATAAGACAATAAGAGTAAAAACAATAATTATTGAAGACCCTATTACTCTTAATGGCCTCTTTAGGCACTTCTCAAGTAAATTTGTATAAATTTTAGTCATACCTTTCACCTCATTGAGGTTAAAGTCTTCATTCAATTTGTTACTTAAATTTTGTTCAGTTTTTCCAAATAATGAGCCCATTACAGGAATAAAGACTAACGCAGATAATAGAGATGAAATTAGTACCAGGCTGACCATGAACGGCATCCATTTCATAAATTCTCCGGAAACTCCTGGCCATAAAACCAGAGGAAGGAAAGCTGCAAGAGTAGTAGCCGTTGAAGAAACAATAGGCCATAACATCCTTTTATAGGCTTGAGTGTAGGCTTCTTTCCTTTCTAAACCCTCGGCCATTTTCCTGTCTGCGTATTCAACCATTACTATTGAGCCGTCAACCAACAATCCAACAGAAACCAATAGACCAAATAAAACCATCATATTTACATAACCACCGGACGCGGCTAGTAGGCTTATTGCAACTAGAAAGGAAGTTGGAATTGATATTCCAACCATTAGTGCTGATCTCGTTCCTAGTGCACCTATTACAAGTATCATGACGCAAATTATGGCATTACCAATTGCGTTTATTAGAGATGCAAGCATCTCATTTATGTAATCAGCGTTATCGTTAGCAAAATCAATATTGACATTGCTCGGAAGGTTTTCTTTATATTTCAGCGAGGCTTCCCTTACTTTTTCGTTTATATCTAAAACATTTTCTCCGATTCTTTTTACGACATTGAGATGAATTGCGGGTTTTCCATCCAACCTTGCATAGGATTCATTTTCTTTGAATGTTCTCCTGATTTCAGCGATATCACCAAGTCTGACGGTTCCTTCACCAGAAGACATAATTACCAAGTTGTAAACATCTTGAGGGCTTTCATAAACAGCAGGCACCTTAACTGAAAATTTTCCTTGCCCTTTATCTATTGATCCAGCTGCAACAAGTCTGTTGTTTCCTGTTAATACTCTAATAAGCTCAAGCAAGGAGATATTATAATTTTCTAATTTTGATGGACTGATCAGAATTTCTAGCAATTCTTCTCTGTCACCATAAATTTGTGCTTCCATTACTCCTGGAATAGCCTCGAGAACGTCCTGAAGTTTGTCTGCATGATGGAACAATGTTCGGTTCGGAACATTTCCTGATAATGAAACAGTTAATACAGGCATTTCTGCCATATTGAATTCCACTACTATTGGTTCTTCGGCATCTGTTGGAAACCTTGACTTAGCCATATCAACTTTATCTCTGACATCAGCTAAAACTTTGTCTTTATCAAACTTAATGTCGAACTCTAGAAGAACGGAACCAAAATTCTGTCCAGCAATACCAGACATTTCTTCGAGGCCCTCTAAACTCTTCATCTCGACTTCCAAAGGTTTAACCAGCAGTCTTTCTGAGTCTTCTGGAGAAATCCCTTCGTGAGGAACCATTACATATATAAATGGAACATCAATATCTGGTTCTGCGTCTTTCGGTATTGTTATATAGGTAACAGTACCAACGGTGAGTAACATCACCATCAGGAAAACAACCGTTTTTCTTGCTGCCATTATATAATCTATGAAGTTTATCAAATTTTACTGTCCTCTAATCTGTATTTAATCTTTTCACCATTCGATACGAATTCATGTCCGACTACAATTATCAGCACTTTCTCTGGTAGCCCAGTAATCCATACAGATTCTCCCTCATCCCCAATAATTGTAACCTTAGAGAATTTTGCTCGACCTTCTTGATCAATATGCCTTACCCCAACCAAGCCTTCTTCATTAAGTGTAAGAGAGGAGGGGGGAATTAGATGCCCTTTAACTTCGGCAGTGGGGATAAACAGCTCAGCCGTAATACCATCTTTCAATTCATAATTTTCATTGGGCACTTCTATTTCAATACGAAAAGTTCGAGTGGCCGCGTTAGCTGTATGTGAGATGAAATTAACTAAACCTCTAAGATTTTGACCGGTTGATAATTTGACTTCTCCAGTAACGCCTTTTTTTATATTAGATATATCTTTTTCCGAAACTTCAGCTGTAACTTTAATTGGATTGTAGTCAACGACTCGACCACATGGCTTACCAATTGGAAGAAAATCTCCAATTTCAACCAACTTTTCATTAAATATCCCATCGAAGGGAGCTCTGATATTAATATTATCGAGCTCTTCTTCCATTTGTTTTACAAGAGCTTTTGAAGCATCATAGGCTGCTTGCGAGGCCGCCGCCTGTGTTTGTGAGCGATACCCTTTTTCTACTAATGTTTTTGATGCTTGCCATTCAAGATCTCTTTGTTTCATTAATGCGTTTGCTTCATCAAGTTTTGCCTCTCTGGCATCAACCGATTGTCTGCAAATAATTTCCCCTTTAAAAACGAAATCACCTTTATCAGGATATATTTCTTCAATTATACCCGTTGTTTCGGCTGAAATTAAAACTTCTCTTTCAGCTTCGGTTCTCCCTCTCAGCACTACGAAAGGCAGCTTTGCCACAGCTTCAAATTGTCTGGCCCTTACCAGGGTTGCGTTGGTTTGTTCAGAAGTGATTTCAATTTTTTCAATTGAACCACTTTCGTCTTTTGAAAAAATGCCAGAGAACATCCATAAGACGAGAAATCCAAATGTCATTAGCGCAACTTTTACAGTTCTATTCATTTAAGTTCTTTCATAGTACAAATTAAAAAAGATGACGCATGCGTCATCTTTTATGATATAGATACTCTTTCATTAGATTGCAAGGATAAAAGGGATAAAAAAGGGATTATTCAACTATTTAAAAAAAAATTAAATTTTGTTGTTTTCTTGTTTGATTATAACGATTTAAATTGCTAAGAATTGCCCTTGTCAAAAAAAAGGGTGATTCAGAAGTTGACATTCTAGTGGTTTTTTAAAAGAGTATTAATTACAAAATATAGCGTTGAATTTGCTTTAATGTTTTGTTGTAATGTTACTCTAAATAGATGGGGGTCTTATGTCTTTAAATTTATTTTCCAAATTATGCTTACTTTTTAGCATTTTAGCTATTGCGCCATTCTTATCATCACAGGCTCAAGAGGCTCAAAAGTCTATCGAACCGGCACGTCAACTGGATCCAGTAAGATCTCTTTTTGCACAATCAAATGTTGGTGGAAAAGAGACTCAGGACCAAATAGATGTGATAGATGATACTACAAACGGAATAGTTCAAGAGTTTCGTCAAAATTATCAACAGTTAAAAGATCTCACAATTTATAATGACCAACTTGAAATCCTAATTGATAGACAAGAAAGAAAAATGGATAGAGTAGAGCAAGATATAGCAAGAATAAGCAGCTTAACTAGGTCAGTTATGCCTCTCATGTTCAAAATGATAGATTCTTTAGACACTTTTGTAGAACTTGACACCCCATTTTTAATCGGTGAGAGAAGAAATAGGGTAGCGAATCTAAGGAATCTTATGAATAATCCAGAAGCTTCTCCAGCAGAAAAATACCGAAAGATTGCGGAAGCTTACGAAATCGAGAATGAGTATGGACGTACTATTGAGGCCTACACAGGGAAGATTAGTCCGGATGATGATCGGACTGTCAACTTTTTAAGGATTGGTCGTAACTCCTATGTTTACCAAACTCTAGATGGGGACGAACAAGCAGTTTGGAGTCAAAGTCGTGGTGAATGGAAAGGATTAAGTGGATCCTACCGTCTACCAATACAGGTTGGTATCCGTATCGCGAATGAGCAAGCAGCTCCAGACTTGATGGTAGTTCCTTTAGAAATATCATCGGAATAGGGAGATAAAAATGAAAAATTATTTAGATATAAATTCTATTATTAGAAATGTAGTTGTTTCCCTTTTTGTGTTGACCCTTATGGTTTTCACTACCTCGGTGAGAGCACAAGATTCTGAAGAAGAAGAGATTCCAATAGAAGTAACTTCTCTTACAGAGTTGATACTAAAGGTTCAAGAAGAAGCGTTTTTTGATAGTGAGCAAGATCGTCAAAGAATAGCGAAATTTGTAGCCGAAAAAGATACTCAACAAAGAGTTTTAACTAAGACGCTTGCTGATCTTAAGATTCAAGAGGATAGGGCAATAGTATTAGAAAAAACATTTGATGATAATGATGTCAAACTAAGTGAGCTTGAAGACCTTAAGGCCGAAAGACTAGGAGCTTTTGGAGAATTATTTGGTGTAGTTAGAGGAACTGCAAGTGAAATGGGGGCTCAAATCAAGGAGTCCATTATTAGTGGCGAACTGACTGGCCGTCATACAACTCTTACAGAACTAGCTAAATCTCAGAAGCTGCCATCAAACGATCAACTCGAATTGTTATGGTTTCATTTAATTGAGGAAATGAAGGCCCAAGGTGAAGTTAAACATTTTACAGGGACTATAGTTGATGTTGATGGAAGTTTTTCAGAAGAAGATGTTGTGAGAGTTGGACCATGGACAGCATACGATAGAAGGGGAAATTTCTTAGGATATTTGCCTGATGATGAAAGATTTAGGGTTCTTGGAAGACAGCCGCAAGCAAGATTTTTAGACCTTGGAGATAATGTTGTAGATGGTGATCCTGGGGATATCGTCAAAGGAGCTATTGACCCATCAAGAGGAGCAATATTAGGATTGCTTATTCAAACACCAGGTTTAACTGAACGTATTAACCAAGGTGGTATTGTAGGTTATATTATCATTGGTTTATTAGCTGTAGGCTTGCTTCTTTCAGCGGAAAGGATCTTCAGACTAACATCAGTTTCAAGAGCTGTACGTTCTCAAGCCAAAGATATAGATAATCCGAAAGAAAGTAATCCTCTTGGTAGGGTTTTGGCGGCTTATCATTCGAATAAGGCAGCGGATGTTGAAACCTTAGAGCTAAAACTTGATGATGCGATATTAAAAGAATTACCTTCTTTAGAGAGAGGAATTAATTTTATAAAACTCTTATCTTCTGTAGCACCTTTGTTAGGGCTTTTAGGAACAGTTACAGGAATGATCGTAACATTCCAGGCTATCACATTGTTTGGTACTGGTGATCCTAAGTTAATGGCTGGTGGTATTTCTCAAGCACTTGTAACTACTGTTCTTGGTTTAACTGCGGCAATTCCTTTGGTCCTTCTGCATTCGGTTGCACAACAAAGAAGCCGGTCTATTCAGCAGGTTTTAGAAGAACAAAGTGCAGGGATTATTGCTGAAAGAGCAGAATCTGGTTAATTGTATAATAGGGGCGGTTAATGAATGATTTTCTTCTAAAATTAATAAGGCCAGATCTAGCCTTTAGCTCTTTACGAGATTTTTTAGAGCTTGGAGGAGATGTGTTGTTGGCTATTATGCTAGCGACATTTATTATGTGGTCCTTAATAATTGAGAGATATTGGCATTATGCTACTGCGCAAAAACAAATTTCCAAGAAAGTAATTGGTGGTTGGAACGAGAGATCAGACCATAGCTCATGGTATGCAAGAAGGATTAGAGAAAAATTAATCAGCGAAGTCAAACAATCTAGTGAAAGAGGTTTAATTTATATCAAAACTCTTGTTGCGGCTGCGCCTCTATTAGGATTACTTGGTACAGTTACTGGTATGGTAGAGGTTTTTGACGTTATGGCTATTACAGGATCTTCTAATGCTCGCGCCATGGCGGCTGGAATTTCGAAGGCTACTTTACCAACTATGTCAGGTATGGTTGCATCATTGTCTGGTTTATTTTTTATTGCTCAATTGGAATCGCGCTCCAAAAGAGCAATAAGAAGTGTTGAGGATCAATTGTCCTTATCATAAAAAAAGAAGTTAATAGGAGAAAAGAATGAGACGAAGAACAAGAATTGACGAAGAAAGTGAAATTAATATAACTCCACTTCTTGATATTGTTTTCATAATGCTTATTTTCTTCATTGTAACAGCAACCTTTGTTAAGGAATCCGGAATTGACGTAACTAGACCTGATTCAGAAACAGCTCAGCAACAAAATAGGGTAGGAATTCTAATTGCTATAAGCGATAAAAATGAAATATGGATCAATCGAAGGTTAATAGAAATAGATGCTGTGCAAGCTAACGTAGAGAAATTACATGCTGAAAATCCTCAAGGAGGTGCAGTTATTCAAGCCGATGAGCGTTCTCAGGTTGGCCTAATGGTGGAGGTCATTGATGCTGTTAGATTAGCTGGGGTAGAGCAATATTCCATAGCGGCGTCACAAAAGAAGTAGGAAAAAATAACCTTGTTTGAACAATTAAAAAACTTTTTGAACAAAATTGGCGAAGTAGAAATTGCCGGCTACACTTTAAAAGAAGTCGACAGTAGAATTACAGCGGTTCCATTAGCTGGAATTGTTACAGTTTTTCTATTTCTGGTAATGCAGGCTTTAGTTACGAGCGATGAATTTGATTTGGGCGAAGAAGGTGTAAACATTAATATTAACTTCTTAAGGCAGATACAGGACACTGAAACACAAACCGCAAAGAAAAAACCAAATAGGCCAGAGCAAGAGCAAGAACCTGATCCACCTGATATGGATATTCCAGAGACCCCTAGGCCAGAAATGAACGCAGAAAGTATTGCGACCCCAGATTTTGCTGGACCTCAATTTGGTGCTTTCTCAGCTTCTACTGATGCTGATGTACTTCCGATTGTTAAGGTTCCCCCTCAATATCCTCGTAGAGCAACACAAAGAGGGATAGAAGGTTGGGTTTTAGTAGAATTTACAATTACAGCTACAGGAGCTGTTATTAACCCTATATTAATAGATGCCGACCCCCCAGGGATTTTTAATAGATCGGCTATGAGAACAATTGTGAAATGGAAGTACAAGCCCAGAATATTAAATGGAAAAGCCGTTGCAAGACCAGGTGTTCAGCACTTAATTACTTTTGAGTTAGAAGATGCAAAATAATTTTTTTAAATTTTTTAAGGGTCTAATTTTTGGGGTTGTTTTATTATCCTTTGCAATGCCGGTATCTGTCGTTTTTGAAAATATATTTGATGGAACAGTTTACGCTGCGAAGAAAGAAAGAAGAAAGCCGCCTAAAGCAAGAAGAACGCAGACTATGACAAAGAAAGTGGGAGCTGAATTTATAAAAGCTCAGGAAGCTCTATCAGAAGATTTACCCGATAGAGCCTTTACTATATTAGAAAATCTTATGAGAAGAGAAGAGCTTAGAGAGTTCGAAAAGGCTCAAATTACAAGACTGCAGGCATATGTTTGGGCGGATAAAGATGATTACCCTAAAGCTATGACTTACCTTCAAAGATCTTTTAACTATAACGCTCTTCAACCGCAAGCGCAGTTGGATTTACAATTTCAAATTGCTCAGCTCCATTTAGCATTAGATAAATGGAAAGAAGGGGAAGTTCTACTTACTCAGTGGTTTGAAGACGCAGAGGCATTCGGTTCACCGCCTGGACCTTCGGCACATGCTTTACTGGCCCAGATTTACTTGTATTTTGCATCCGACGAAAAGAAAGATTCACCTGAGGAAGCCCATTTCTATAGAAAGGCCGAACCGCATGCGCAGATAGCTGTATTTAGGGCTACGGAACCAAGAGAAAATTGGTATCAAATTTATCTTTCAGTTCTTCTTTTCGACGATCGCTATGCGGAGGCCGTTCCAATCCTTGAAGCTATGGTTTACAGATTTCCCGAAAAGAAAAACTACTTTAGACAGCTTGCTGCTTTGTATGCGGAGCTGAGTAGAGAGGAAGATTCTTTCCAAATTCAACAAATAATGCATAACAAAGGTATGTTAGAAAAACATGATGAATTGTTAAGAATTTCACAATTATATTTGTATTACGATATTCCATTTAAGGCTGCCATCATAATGGAAAAAGAATTAGAGGACGGAAGAATTAAGGATGAAGAAAAGTATTGGGAACAACTCGCAAATGCTTGGCTTTCTTCTCGTGAATGGCGAAAAGCAATACCTCCTCTTCAGAAAGCCGCAGAACTGTCGGAAGACGGTGAGTTATTCTTAAGGTTGGGTCAAACTTTCATGCAAGAAGAGGAATGGGAAAGCGCAGAAAATTATATCAAGTATGCAATCAAAAAAGGTGACTTGGATAATCCAGGAAGAGCTTGGTTGTTGCTTGGAATTACCAGAAATAAAAAGGGAATTGAACACGAAAAATCGGCACTTTTTGCTTTTAAAAGGTCAACTGGATATGAAGATATGGAAACTGATGCACGTAGATGGGTTAGAGTCATAGAAGCCAAACAAGCCAGACGTGAAGCCGACAAAATAGCTGCCGCTGCAGCAGAAGCCGAGTTGGCAGACGATAGTATTTATTTTAATTAATTACATAACAGAATCAAGATATTTAATGATTGGAGATCCATCCAGGCATGCGCCTATTTTTGCGCCTGCTGCCCTAAAGTGATCGCTTTTTCCGTGGGCATCAACACTGTCTTGGTCATTATAATGCTCCAAAACAACATAAGTATTCTCTTGTTCACGATCTTTTGCAACTTGGTAAAAAATATTACCTTCTTCGTTTGATCTGACTTGATCAGTTAACTCAATGAATATTTTTTCAAATTCAGAAATTTTTTCTTCTTTGACTTTAAGTGTAGCTAAAACGCAAACCATGATTTATCTCCTTTTAAATTTTTTTATTTTGTTTGACTATCAGATTGAATTTTTATGAGTGATTTAAGAATTTTCCTATTCTCATTATTTAGGTTTATATTATTTTCGTACAACAGACCTAGTTGATCTAATGCCTTGCTAATTTGTTTTTCCGCCCCCTTTAGCAATGAAATGTGTTTTTCCTCTCTCTCGCGATAAATCGATAATTCATTTTCTTGTCTCTCAATAAAGTTTGCAGCTTGTGCTAAAAGACCTTTGATTTCATCAGGTATAATACTCCCAATATTTGGTTTAGTTGCTTCGATAGTTTGAATATCTTTTATAATTCCTTTTAGAGTATTTTCTCCTATTAAAATATTTCCACCTTCAGTTTCAACAACATCTAGGGTTCCTCCATCAATCAATTGGCGTAATTCTTCAGGATCGATACCCGCTCTTCTTGCTGCTGAAGCTAAAGTTAGAACTCTTTCTTTACTTTCCATTCCCTAAATCCATTTAGTCTTTTTCAGTCTTTTTCTCTCTGTAATCACCATATTTAGAGTCTCTCTCACTAAGGGCTTCTGTTAAACCATCTTCGGAAACTTTTTTAAAGAAATCTCTTGCCGACTTCGTGTGCATTGAAAGTTGTTGTACTTCTGTACCAGCTTTTAAGGCTGCCCTAATACCCATCAACTCCATTTGCCTGTGAATTGCTCTTTTATTAAATTGTTGAACATCCTGTGGTACTTCAGCTACATTTTTAGCTAATTCTAATGTTTTTTCTTCAAGAATATCGGCAGGAAAAGCGGAATTGGCAAACCCATAATCAGCAGCTTCCTTTCCTGAGATAGAGTTACCAGTTAACATAAGTTCCATTGCTTTTCGCATACCAACAATCCAAGGGAAAAATTGATTATCGGGAGGAGAAATATTTCTTACAACAGGATATCCTATGGTTGCGTCCTCTGCCACATAAACTAAGTCGCAAGACTGAGCTAACTCGGTTCCACCAGCCAAACAATATCCATGCACTTGTGCAATTACGGGCTTTGCTAGATCCCATATTTTAAAGCAACCTTCTACCACATGCCTAGGCCAATAACCTAATCCACCGGCAGTATAATAAGGATCAGATTCTTCACCGGATCTCTTAAGATCATAACCTGCACTAAATGCTTTTCCGGAACCTCTAATTATGGTTACGCTTATTTCCGGGTTCATATCATTTTCTTCAAGAGTTTGGAAGAGTTCTGTTCTCAAATTTGCTGATAATGAATTTCTTTGTTTGGGTCTATTTAATGTTATACGTGAAATCTTTTCAGCAGGAATATCTACAATTATGGATTTATAGTTACTCAAAGGTTATCTCCACTTATTTAAAAAAAGACTGTTTAAGCTTATCATAATTATAAAACTTCAAACTAATAATTTAAATTATCTTTTATTTTTCTTCAGAATAAAGTTCATTCTAGTTTTCATTTCTACCGAAAAACCTTTCGCTATTATTGATCCTATTAGATCGGTCTTCCAAAGATCTTTATTATTCTCAATTACAAAAATATCCGGAAATAAGGAACGATTTTCCTCTACTATGAAAGGAAGTAAAACCTTTTCTTCATTTCCTTCAACATCTATTTTTATTGCAGAAATTCTTCTTATTCCTTCATTCTCTGTAAAATCTCTCAAAGGTAAACCTTCAACTTTGATCTCACCTTTTTGAGAAATTTTTCCTTGGCCTAAATTTTCTTCAGGAGTATTTAAAAAGAATTCTCCTCGTTTATCCATTATAGCAATTCTTTTGGGAAAGATGGGTAGATGAGAGTTTAAATTTTGATTGTACAACAAACGTTTAAATAAGTCTGGATGAGGCTCAAGAGAAAAAATCTTTGTATTTTCAAAAAGTTTATATTTTTGACTAATAGAGAAAGAATAGAGTCCTACATTTGCGCCTATATCAATAAATATTGAATTATTGCTAGCCTGCGATGCTATAAAATTTCTTTCTTCTTCTTCAAAAATTTGAGGAGAAAATAAAGCCCGCTTTTCTGAGATGTTTCCTTTGGTGTAAAGTCTCAAACTTGAATCAAATAAGACGGTATCAAGACATTGCTTCGAGAAGTAAATGGCAATTCTTCTTAGAATAAAAATTAATCTCTTTGAGATCCATTTAGATCCAAGAGACCTAGTAATATTGATGATGAGCGCAACCGCCCGATTCGGTTCGTAAGAACCAAACTGTGACTTATCATCAACAGGAATCATATATACCCCTAATAACTTAATAAAAACTATGTTAACTAAATTTACTAGAATCACTAACTTATAAGATTCAAATATGATTAAAAAGAAAAAACCCATTAATAGACTTAAGGAAAAAGTCAAGACGGCCAAAAAAAGGAAGGCATCTTCAACCCGATGGTTACAACGTCAGTTAAACGACCCTTATGTCAAACGGGCTCAATCCGAAGGAAGAAGATCAAGAGCGGCTTTCAAGTTAATTGAAATAGATAAAAAATTTAAATTGCTAAAAATGAAACAAACAGTTCTTGATTTGGGCGCAGCTCCCGGAAGCTGGACCGAGGTGATAGTTGAAAGAACGAGGGGACGGGTAATGGGAGTGGATAAACTCCCAATGGATGCAATTGATGGAGCTGAACTTTTGCAGTTCGATCTTATGGATCAAGAATCTTTCGAAGAATTGAAAAATATTATCGATGGAAAAGTAGATCTGGTCTTATCCGATATGGCTTCTGAAACTACCGGACACAAGCCTACTGATCATATTCGTACACAAGGTTTGGCTGAATTAGCAGCGGATTATGCGATAAATTTCTTGAATCCCGGAGGGGCTTTTTGCTCAAAGGTCTTTCATGGAGGTGCCCATGATATCTTATTGAAACTTCTCAAGGAAAACTTCACAGAGATAAAACATTACAAACCACCTGCAAGTAGAAAAGAATCACCTGAAAATTATGTTATTGCAAAAAATTTCAAGAAATAAAAATGACAGATTTTATTTGAACTTATCTGTGTTTAGGTTATAAGCAGATGTCAACATAGCCTGATCAGGAGGTTGACATGAAGATACGCGAAGCTTTCACATTTGATGACGTCCTACTAGAACCTGCCGAGTCTTCTGTTCTGCCCTCAGATACACAATTAACTACCAGAATTACTAAGAATATAGAACTGTCGATACCTTTAGTATCAGCTGCAATGGACACTGTTACTGAATCGAATATGGCAATTGCAATGGCAATAGCAGGCGGAATGGGAGTTATACATAGAAACCTTGATATTGATATTCAAGTGGAAGAAGTAAAAAAAGTAAAACAAAGCAAATTAGGTAAAAGTAAAAAAAGTAAGAAAAACAAGACCTCTTCTCTTGATAATGAGGGAAGATTAAGGGTGGCGGCAGCAACAACAGTTGGCGACAAAGGTTTTGAGAGAGCTGTGGCACTAATTGATGCAGAGACAGATGTGATAGTCGTTGATACGGCGCATGGTCATTCAACTCAGGTACCAAAGATGATTGATAGAATAAAAAATCGATCTAATTCTACACAGATTATTGCTGGAAATGTTGCTACGAAAGAAGCTACGAGATCTTTAATTGATTCAGGAGCGGATTGTATAAAAGTAGGAATTGGACCCGGGTCAATATGTACGACAAGAATTATTGCTGGAGTAGGGATTCCTCAGCTCACAGCTATTATGGATTGTATTGAAGAAGCGAAGAATTCTGATGTAACTGTGATAGCCGATGGAGGAATAAAATATTCTGGAGATTTTGCTAAATCTATAGCAGCAGGAGCCGATGTAGCAATGATTGGGTCCTTACTAGCCGGTACAGACGAAACCCCGGGAGAAGTTTTTTTACATCAGGGAAGACAATTTAAATCTTATAGAGGAATGGGCTCTGTTGCGGCAATGGCTGAAGGTTCTGCCGATAGATATTTTCAATCCGATATGGGGGATACGGGAAAACTTGTTCCTGAGGGAATTGAAGGTCAGGTTCCATATATTGGATCAGTTAATGATGTGATTTACCAGCTAATTGGAGGTTTAAGGGCTGCTATGGGTTACACCGGTTGTAAAGATATTAGGGAATTTCAGGACAACACGAAGTTTGTTAAGATTAGTCCAGCTTCACTTCATGAAAGTCATATTCATGACGTATTTATTACTCGCGGCGCTCCTAATTATCCATCAAGAGGATAAAATGAATTTTTATAGAAAATATATTTTATCTTTCTTTGTATTATTTTTTCTTCCCGCGTTAAGTGATCTCAAAACTTTGTCAGAAGACTTAGCCGAAAAAGCATTAAAAGAGTCAGAGGTCAATATTGAATTAGCCTTGTCTTTATCTCAGCAAAGTTTAGTAGCCAATCCAAAAAATGCTAAAGCATGGGTTATAGGAGGAAAGATTTATCTTTTGATGGATGATATCTCAGCGGCAGAAAGGTTCCTTGAGAAAGCAAAAATTTTAGATTCTTCATTGAACGAAACAACAGAACTCGATGCCCTGATAGAGAAAAAGAAAGAAAAGGAAGAGGAGTAGTTTAACACCTATCATGGATGACAGCTTAAAAAAAGACTCTATTCTAATTTTAGATTTCGGTAGCCAAGTCACCCAGCTAATTGCTCGAAGAATAAGAGAGAGTGGAGTATACTGCCAAATACTACCTTTTTCGCAAGCGGAAGAGGCCCTAAAAAAACTTCAACCCAAAGGAATGATCTTGTCGGGTGGGCCCTCTTCAGTAATGGAAGAAGGCGCCCCCAGAATTGATAAAAAAGTTTTCGAGCTAGGGATTCCTATCCTAGGAATTTGTTATGGTCAGCAAATTATGTGTTCCTTATTAGGGGGAGAAGTAGAAAGTTCCAAGGAAAGGGAATTTGGTCGTGCTAAAATCAAACTGTTGAAGTCATCTATGCTGTTTGAGGGTTTTAATGTGAAAGGTGAAGCTGAACCAGTGTGGATGAGCCATGGTGATAAAGTCACTTCTCTTCCTGATGGTTTTGAAGTTTTAGCTGAAAGCGAGAACGCTCCTTTTGCTGCTATTTCTGATGAAGAACGCTCATTTTATGGAGTACAATTTCATCCCGAAGTTGTCCATACTCCTAATGGTCAAAAAATTTTAGAGAATTTTACTCGCAAGATTTCGGGTTGTTCTGGTAGTTGGACAATGGAGTCTTTTAAAAAAATTGCTATAGAAAATATCCGAAAACAAGTTGGAAAAGCCAAAGTCGTTTGTGGTTTATCAGGAGGTGTGGATTCATCGGTAACCGCAGTCCTTATTCACGAGGCTATCGGTGATCAATTAACATGTATTTATGTTGATACAGGGCTTATGCGTCAAGACGAGACTGAAGAAGTTGTATCTATGTTTCGGGAAAACTTTAATATTCCGCTTATAGATGTGGATGCAAGCGAAAATTTTTTAACTTGTTTATCTGGAATAAGTGATCCAGAAGAAAAAAGAAAAATTATCGGATCGTCTTTCATTGATATTTTTGAGGAGGAGGCAAAGAAAATTGGAGGAGCTGATTTTCTTGCTCAAGGAACCTTGTACCCCGATGTGATAGAGAGTGTTTCTTTTACGGGTGGTCCTTCTGTCACCATAAAGAGTCATCACAATGTAGGCGGGCTTCCCGAGAGAATGAATATGGAATTGGTTGAGCCTTTGCGAGAACTTTTCAAGGACGAGGTCAGAGAACTTGGGAAAGAACTTGGAATTCCTGATCATTTCATAAAAAGACACCCGTTTCCAGGTCCCGGTCTTGCTATACGCATACCAGGTGAAATATCCGCTGAAAAAGCAAATATTTTAAGAAAAGCGGATACTATTTATATTGAAGAAATAAGAAAAGCAGGGCTTTATAATAAGATTTGGCAAGCTTTTGCCGTACTTCTCCCGGTACAGACAGTTGGCGTGATGGGGGATGAAAGAACCTATGATTTTGTCTGTGCGTTACGTGCTGTCACTTCGTTAGACGGTATGACTGCCGATTATTATCCTTTTGAACAAGAATTTTTAGCTAATGTTAGTACACGTATTATTAATGAAGTAAAAGGCATTAATAGAGTTGTTTATGATATAACCTCTAAACCACCTGGAACTATTGAGTGGGAGTAAATGACATCGTTATAAGTTATTGATATTATTGAATAAATTATAAAAAAGTTACAACAAACTAACAACAAACTAAGTGTAAGCATTGATCACAACAACTAACCCTAGGAAATGTTGAATTATTCAACATCACAAAACACCTAGCTGCTAATTCCAAAAACCAAAAGCCTAATAATTTGCATTCTTATTCAAGTGGAGTAATTTACTTTTAGAAAGTGTTTGCCAAACAGACTGGGAATTTCTGGTTTATCACCTTGTAAAATATTACTAAAAATTAATAACATAGAAATGTATTAGTAAAAAAAATAACGTAATATAGTAAGTGTGCTATTGAGTGGGAATGAAAATGGGCGCAAAGGTTAGATCGTATAGCTTACTGGCGAAGTTTATGCATTGGGCATTTATAGGAGTTTTTGCCTACGCTGTCATAAATCAGGTTGATGAAGTCGAGGAGCTTGAGACCTTTACTCGCCTTATCAAGGAAGTGTTGTTTGC